>CAUHBW010000292.1 GCA_959604115.1 uncultured Bilophila sp.
TGCCGGGCACCTGCTTGAAGCGGGCGTGCCCATCGCCGCGTGGCTCGACACCGGGTACTGGTCCCGCCGCATTCTGTCCGGCGCGCTCATGCCCGCGGGCGCGCTCGACGCCGCCTACGTCGCCAAGGGCATGAAGATGGCCCTGCGCGTGCTCAGGGGCAAGGTGCCGATCGTCCGCAACGTCACCAACATCCGCGCCGTGGGCGCGGACCACGTGGAAAAGGTCGTCTACGACGCGGGCGGGCGGACCCACGAGATCGCCGCCGGAACCTTCCTGCGCCACGAGGGCATCATCCCCCGCACCCACATCCTCAACTCGCTGGGCGCGAAGCACGTCTGGGACTCGGTGCAACGTTACTGGCATCCCGTGACCGACGAATTCGGGCGCACCAGCATCGACGGCCTGTACGTCGCGGGCGACGGAACCTACGTCCACGGCGGCGACGCCAGCCTGCTCAAGGGCGAGATCGCCGGGATCGAGATCGCCCGCCGCCTCGGGGTGCTTTCCGACGCCGAAGCCGACCACCGCTGCACGCCCGCGCGCCGCAAGCTGCGCGCCGTCCGCATCGCGCGCGGCTTCCTGCGCTACGTGTTCGCGCCGAATCCCGCCATCTTCAACGTGCCGGACGAAACGCTGGTGTGCCGCTGCGAATGCGTCACCGCCGGGGACATCCGCAAGGCCGTGGCCGAGGGCTTCCGCGACGTGAACGAGGTCAAGCGGTTCACCCGCTGCGGCATGGGCCAGTGCCAGGGACGCATGTGCGGCCCCGCGCTCGCGGAACTCACCGCCGCCGCCCAGTCCAAAAGCCCCGCCGCCGTGGGCGCGCTGCAAGTCCGCCAGCCCTTCCGCCCGGTCAGCCTCGAAAACTACTGCAACCTCAACGCGCCCGACTAGGCGCGATCCGCCGGTCCCTCCACGGGACCGGCGGCCTCAAAAAAGAATACGCATCGGGGGAGCTGCCGAAGCATCCGGTCTTCGTGGTGACGAGCTTCGCCTTCGTCGGGACGCACTCCATCAACCAGAGCCCGACATCCTGTGCCTCGTCCGGCATCCTCGGCTACGGGATGCGCCGATCGAAGATTGCCGAACTCGCTCAGGAGGCGTAACCCGTACGGGGGAGGTCCATCCTTCCCCCAAAACCCGACCCCGGAGGTCCCTCATGAAAGGCGGCAAGCTGTATTACGACATGCCCATCGGCATTCTGTGTCTCGAATCCCTGTTTCCGAAGCCGCGCGGGCACATGCGCAATCCGCTGACCTACCGGTTCCCGACGGTCACGCGGGTGGTGCGGGGCGTGGACATCCCGCGCCTGCTGTTCAACCCCACGCCGGACCTACTGGAACCGTTCATCACGGCGGCGAAGGAGCTTGAGGCCGACGGCGTGCAGGCGATCACCGGAAGCTGCGGGTTCATGGCCCGGTTCCAGAGCCGGATCGCGGCGGAACTGAAGGTGCCGGTCTTCATGTCCAGCCTGCTCCAGCTGCCGCTGGTGCGGCTGATGCACGGGCAGCAGGCCAACATCGGCGTGCTGACCGCCAGCAGGCAGGCGTTGACGCCAGCGCACTTCTCGGAATGCGCGGTGCCGATGGAGTCGGTGTTCATCCGGGGCATGGAAGGCAATCCCGAATTCTGGGAAACCATCATCGAGGGCAGGCGCAACGATTTCGACATGCCGCGCCTCGAAGCCGAAATCGTCGGCACGGCGCGGGATTTCGCGGAGGAAAAGGCCCTCGACGCCCTCGTGCTGGAGTGCACGGACCTTTCGGCCTTCTCCGCGCCCATCCAGCGGGCGATCGACCTGCCGGTCTACGACATCAATTCGCTTGTGGAGTATGCGTATTACGCGGTGTGCCGCAAGGACTACCAGTAAGCCGACGCGCGGGCGGCGCGGGGGCCGGACAGCCTGCCGGATTGTGCCGCGGGCGATCCGGGTCCACGTCGCCCTCGCGCCAGACGTCGGCGACCGCCGGATCGCGGGCGCGGCGGTCCGGGGCCTCCTCTTCCACAGCTTGATCCGTTTGACCGCTCGGATCGCACGACGGTCCGGCGAACGACATGGCGACGCCCACGTTTACGCCTTGCCGGATCGCACGCGGCGGTCCCCGCGCGAAGCCCGCAGGCGTCCGGCGAGTCCCCGCGTCCGTCCGGCGCGGGAGAACGGGCCGCGCATGCGGGGGATCCATTGCGCGCGGCGGCCCGAACGGGCATGATGGGGGCGCCGCGCCGCCCCCTCCGGGGGCTCCGCATCCCGCCGCGGCGAACGACGAGGAGGACGCATGAACACGGACCCGTTGACCTATGCCCCGTTTCTCCTGCTCTTTCTGCTGGCCGCGCTTGTTGAAATCCGCTACTGGATCAGGAACCGCGCCCGGATGACGCCGAAGGCGCGGCTCAGACGCGGCCTGTTCCTTGTCGCCGTGCCGGTGCTCTGCGCCGCGCTCTGGCTAGGCTGGGAGCGGGCGGCTTTCTGGATGGAGGATCATGCCGCGCCCTCATACGCCCGGATCGAAGTCCCGGTGTCCGACCTGCGGGACACCCGGGACGACCTGCGGACGTTCTCCGAGCGGCTCCGGGAAACGGTGCGGAGCGGGACGCACGCCGAAGCGCAGGCCCGGTTCCACGATGCGCTCTTCTTCATCGGCCTGTGCGAGCTGTCCTCCGGCTCGGGGGGAAAGGGCACCGTGGACGCTCCGCTCAGCATACGCGACGTCAAGAACGCCGGAATAGCGGCCCTGTTCCACACCGCGCTGGCGAACGGACATTTCACGCTGTCCGACATTCTCGACCGCTACGCCGAAGCCAAGCGGGAGCATCCTGAGCGGCTTCCAAAGTAGCGGGAACGTTTCTCTCCCGCCGTCTCTTTCGGAACGTTCCTTTCCCTTCATCCTTTTTTGAACGTTCCTCCCCTTTGGCTCAGGGAAAACCTCTTCCCCCGAGCCAAAGGGGAGGAGCCCCGCTTCGTCCCATCGGGTCGCCTCCTCCTTTTCCCCAAAGTTCGGCCTCCCTCCGACCGCAAGCCGGATCGCGGACGTTGATTCGCCCTCATTGCTCCGCAACGGGTCCGAATCAAAAGCTCCGGCGGTCTTCCGGCATGTCCTCCGGCGGCGACGCCTCCGTCGGACGGCGCGGGGCCTTGGCGAAGGATGGGGGCGATTGCGGGGAACAGCGGAAAAAGAGGGCCGCCCCGGACGAGAGGCTTCGGAAAACCGGGGGATTGCGGGCAAGGAAAAAACGTCCGGGAGGGAGAGTTCCTTTTCCGCCGTTCCTTTCGGAACGTTCCCGTCCGCCGGTTCCTCTCCGAAAGGTCCCCCAAAAGGAATGTCCCTTTCCCTCCCTCCCCCTTCAGGAAAGGCCCCCTTCCCTTCCCTTCCCTTCCCGTTCCGCCCCTTCCCGTCCCCTCCCTAATTGCATATTGTTGACAATCCAATCCGAAACGGCTAGTGCGTGACCCATGATGCGTGTCCTCGCACGTCCCGGAAAACGGCTGAAGCCGCGCCGTTTCGGGAACGCCGCAAAGCCGGACGCGCCGCCACGGGAGGCGATATGGGCTTTTTTCTGGGCTTGTTTTCATCCGCGACCTTCGGATTGATTCCGCTGTTCACGCTGCCGCTGCTCCACGACGGAGTGCACCCCGAGTCGGTGCTGTTCTACCGCTTCCTGATCGCGTCGCTGACGCTGGGGGCGGTGCTGGTCCTGCGCCGGGAGCGGTTCCACGCGCGGGCGCTCGATCTCTGCAAGCTGGCGGGGATGAGCTTCATGTACACGGCGGCCGCGCTCCTGCTGTTCCACGGGTTCCATTACCTGCCGAGCGGCGTGGCGACGACGATCCAGTTCCTCTACCCGGTGATGGTCATGCTGCTGATGATCGCGTTCTTTCACGAATCGTTTTCGTGGATTACGGCGTTTTCCATCGTGCTCGCGGTGGGGGGCGTGGCCATGCTTTCCGTGGGCGGAGGCGAGGGCGACGCGCCGATGAGCCTGTACGGCGTCGGGATGATGCTGCTGTCCGGCTTCTGCAACGCGCTGTACATCACGGGCATCCACGTGGCGGGCATCCGCGACATGAACGGCCTTGTCATGACCTTTTACGTCCTGTTCTTCGGGGCGTTGTTCACCTTCGCCAACGCGGTGGGCACGGGCACCTTCCAGCCGCTGTCGTCGTGGTGGGAACTGATGATGGCCTTCCTGCTCGCGGTGATCACGGCGGTATTGTCCAATCTGACGCTGGTGCTCGCGGTGCAGCGCATCGGGTCCACGCTGACCTCCGTGCTCGGGGTGATGGAGCCGTTGACCGCCGTATTCGTGGGCATCCTCGTATTCGGGGAGCCGTTCACGCCCGCGCTGGTGGGCGGCGTCGCGCTGATCAGCGCATCGGTCACGCTGGTGATGCTCGGCGGGCAGGTGCGGTCGCTCGGGCGTCGGCTGTTCCGCCGCGAGGCGTCGTCATGAGTCCCTTCACCAAGGAGGAGCGGCTCACGCTCAAGGACCGGGCCTTGCGCCAGCTTCGGGAGGCGATCCTTTCCGGGGCGGTTCCGCCGGGCGAACGTCTGGTGGAGCAGGAGCTGTCGGAAAAGATGGGCATGAGCCGGTTTCCCGTGCGCGAGGCCATCGCCGGGCTGGTGCAGGAAGGGCTTGTGCGCGTGGAGCCGTACTGCGGGGCGTGCGTGGCGGTTCCCGACCGCAAGGAAATCGAGGAATGCTATGCGGTGCGCGAGCTGTTGGAGGTACGCGCGGCGGAGCTGGTCATCCGGGAGCGTCGGGACGAGGCCGCGCTTCGGCTCGGGGAACGTCTGAAGCGGATGGAAGCCATGCGGATTTCCGGAGAAGGCGATCTGCTCGGGGAGCATTTCCGGTTTCACGAAGTCCTGCCCGCGCTGTGCGGCAACGAGACGCTGCACCGGCTCTGGGTCGGGCTCGCCTCCCGGGTGCGTCTGTACATGAACCGCGATCTCTCCCGCGATCCCCTCAAGGACGAGCAGGAGCACGCCCGCCTCTTCGAGCACGTCCGCGACGGCGACGTCCCCGCCGCCAGAGCCGCCATCCGCGCCCATCTCAGGGAAAGCATGGCCAGGCTCCGCAACGTGTAGGAGAAGATTGGGGAAGGATTGGGGGAAAAGATTGGGGAAGGGGGAGGGAA
>CAUHBW010000293.1 GCA_959604115.1 uncultured Bilophila sp.
GTGGGCCTTGTCCGCCTCCCGCAGCCGCGACGCGGCCTCGGCGGCGAGCCGTTCCTTTTCGCGGCGGGCCTGTCCCTGTTTGTGCAGCAGGCCGAACCGGGTCCGGAGCGCCGACAGGTTTTCGACGAGTCCCCGATCCGCGTCGGTGCGGCGCAGGTCGTCGAGCACGTTCGCCAGCGCGGCCCGTGCGGTTTCGTACTGGCGGTTCAGCTCGTCGAGGCGGGAACGCGCGTTCGCGAAGGCCGCGTCCCGATCCGCGAGTTCGCGTCTGAGGGTCACCAGCGCGGCGTCCTTTTCCTGCCGTTTGATGTCGATGTCGCGCACGGCGCGCGTGATTGTGAAGCCCTGTTCTCGGACCGTCCTGCACCGTCCTCGCTCGACCTCCGCCGCGTTGAAGGCGGTTTCGGCCTGTTGCAGCGCTGTTTCGCAGGCGGGCAGGGCGTTGCGGCAGGCTTCCCGTTGCCGGGCATCCTGCGCGTGCGCCTTGCGGAGCGACGCGATGCCCGCGAATTCCCCGGCGAGTTCCAGCGCCTTGTTGGCGCGCTCCAGTCTGTGGTGATCCGGACGAAAGGCTTCGATCCGGTCGAGGACGGACCGCCGCTGTTCTTCCAGCGCCGCGAGTTCCGTCTGGAGCCTGCGGATGCCGTCCAGCCAGAGCAGAGCCTGCTGCGTCCGTTCGGATTGGTCCGCGAGTTCGGACGCCTTGGCGATGTGCGCGGTCAGGTCCGCGTTGAGGCGACGTTCCTCCTCTTCGTCGAGCAGGTGGATGCCCGCGAGTTCCGCTTCCAGCGTTTCGAGATGCTTGCGTTCCTCCACGACGCGCTCGTGCACGCGCATGGACAGGGCGGAATAGATTTCCGTGCCGGTGAGCTGTTCCAGAATGGGCGCACGCTGATCGGGCGCGGCTTGCAGGAAGGCCGCGAAGCCGCCCTGCGCGAGCAGCATGGACCGGGTGAAGCGGTCGAAATCCATGCCGGTGGCGGCCTCCACCTGTCCGGCGACGCCCCGGATGTTGCTTTCCAGCACGCGCCCGGAAACGGCGTCCGAAATCTCGTGGCGGGGCGGCTGCAAATCGCCGTTGGGCCTTTTGCGCGCCCGCCACTGGCTCCAGTGGCAGCGGAACCGGCCCGCGTCCGTTTCGAAGGTGACTTCGGCGAAGCATTCCCCGGTCTGGCGGGACATGATTTCGTTCTCGCTCTTGGTGACGCGGATCAGACGGGGGGTGCGCCCGTAGAGCGCGAGGCAGATCGCGTCGAGGATGGTGGTCTTGCCCGCGCCCGTGGGGCCGGTGATGGCGAAGATGCCGTCGGAGAGGAACGCCGGGTGCGTGAGGTCGATGTCCCATTCTCCGACGAGGGAATTCAGGTTCTTGAAGCGGATATGCAGAATGCGCATGAGGTGTCCGTTAGTCGTCGGCGTTGGCCTCGAGCAGCGAGGCGACGGTTTCCCGGTAGGCGAGCCGGAGGGTTTCCCGCTGTTCTTCGGGAACTTCATGGGCGGCGAGGCAGCGTTCGAACACCTCGTGGACGTCCAGCGTGTCGAGGGTGTCGGCGTCTTCGCGTTCGAGGGCGCGCTCCATCAGCCGGGCGTTCTTGACGCGCAGGACGACCATGTCCGTGCCGTCCGTGAGCGCGTCGAGACGTTCCCGCAGGTCGCTGATGAGCGCGTCGCCCGTGTAGACGATTTCGAGCCACGCGCGGCTCCCGGCGTCGGAGAGGGCGCGCAGGCGGGATTCGATGCGGTCCCACGGGCCTTCGATCTGCTCCAGCTCCTGAAAGACCGGGACGGCGAGCGGGGTCACGGCGGCGTTGCGTCCGGCGAAGTCCACGACGCACACCTCTTTGGTTCCGGTTTCCCCGAAGCCCATCGGTACGGGGGAGCCGCTGTAGCGGCGGGTTTCGGAGCCGCCGACCTTCTGGGGAAGGTGCAGGTGCCCGAGGGCGAGGTAGTCGATGGTTTCCGGGAAGCAGTCGGCGGTCACGCGGGCCAGCGAGCCTACGTAGAGCTGGCGCACGCCGTCGCCTTCCGCGGTCTTGCCGCCCGCCGCGAACAGGTGCCCCGTGGCGAGCACCGGAAGGTCGGGCCGGGAACGCCGCGCCTCGGCCAGCGCGGCCACGGCCTCATAATGCCGCCGGACGCCTTCGACCAGTTTGCGCTCCTTGTCCTCGACGCTTTCGCCGGGCTCCACCAGCCGGATGTCCCGATCCCGCAGGTATGGGACCGCGCAGACGATGAGTTCGGGTTCGCCGTCCGCGTCGCGCAGGGTGAGGATTTCATCTTCGGGGTTGTCCGTGGCGGCCCCGACGACGTGCACGTCGAGCGCGCGCAGGAGTTCGCCGGGTGCGCTCAGAAATGAGGGCGAGTCATGGTTGCCCGCCACCACGACGACGTGGCGGCAGGTATCCATGACCCGGCGGAGAAAGCGGTAGTAGAGTTCCTGCGACCGGTTGCTCGGCGCGCTGGTGTCGAAGACGTCTCCGGCGACGATCAGAACGTCGATGCGCTGGCGCCGGATGGTTTCGGCGAGCCAGTCCAGAAAGGCCGCGAAGGTTTCGTGGCGTTTGCGGCCGTACAGCGTGCGGCCGAGATGCCAGTCCGAGGTATGCAGAACCCGAAGGGTATGTTCCATGTGCGCTCCGTGATCCGCCCCGAACGGGGCGTGCCGTTACAGATAGCCTGTGAACGCGGAGCGGGCAAGACCTCAGGGCGCGGCGGGCTTTTGGGGCTGGGGCGCGGTGACGGCCTGCTGGGGTGCGGGGGCTCCGGCGTGGCGCTTTTGGTATTCCTTCCAGCCCCAGTAGCCGCCTCCCGCGAGCAGGGCGGCGAGGCAGACGACGAGCAGCGCCGTTCCCCAGACGGCCCAGCGGCTCGGCTTGCGGAAGGGATCGTTGTAGGAGCGGCTGGCGTTGGGCGGCAGGGCGGCGGCGTCGGTCAGGCAGGAGCCGAGCAGGAAATTGATGGGGATCTGGCTGTTGACCGCCCATCCCGAGGCGTCGAGCACCGGGCCGAGCGTCCGGCGGCGGAGCTTGAGCCACGCGAGGAACATCGACGGCCCGGAAATGCACAGGAAGATGCCCGCGAACAGGAGCGGGAACTGCCACCACGTCAGGGAGAACAGCGCGGCGGCGATGCTGGCGAGCGCGGTCCCGAGCGCGCCGAGGGCGAGGCCGATGGCCGCGAAGATGCCCATGCTCCTGCCGATGTCGAAGGGCTTTTCGTTTTTCTTCACGTCCGTGCTCAGCTTTTCGATGGACTTGGAGGCGTCCGACATGAGCGTGGAATCCTTGGACGCCGCCAGCTTTTCGAGCTGATCCGTGATCATGCGCCCGACCCGCTTGTAGGGCGCGAAGACGGCGGTGCGGATGCTGATGGGGTTGTCCACCAGCTTGATCAGCGTGGCTTCCCAACTGTCGCCCTGCGTGTCCACGAAGACGCCGTGCCGCCCCGGAAACAGCAGATTGGCGTCTCCAGCAGTGATCGCGGCGACGATGTTCATCTTTTGCCCGGTGTTGTTCCGCACGCACTCACAGTAGGCGAGACACAGGTGGCTCGGCTGTGCCTGCGCGGCGTGGGCGTTGATGTCGTCCACGCGGAGGCAGAGGTTGCAGCTTCGTCCGTCGATGAACAGCGTTCCGATCTGGAAGGTCGTGGGCCGTGAGAGCGCGTAGAAGTCGCAGAAGGACACGAAGTTCATCAGCAGCCGGTGCAGGTGGCTGTTGTAGAGGACGAGGCGTTCCGCGTCTTCGGTCGCCTTGACGGCTTCCGTCGCCTCGGCGTCCCGCTGCACGAGGGCCTCGAAGCGGGAAAGCATGTCGCCGGCGAGGAGTTCGTCCAGCCGTTCCCCGTCGAGCTGGCCCGCGCCGGTGGAGGGTTCGCGGGCCACGATGTCCGCATACGGCGCGAAGCGCGCGAGCACCGTTTGCCAGTCGTCGAAACGGAGGGCTTCGCGTTCGCCGATCAGCGGAACGATGACCGTATCCCGCAGGGCATGCACCCGCTCGATCCACGCTGGGTTCAGGTTCCGATCCAGCGGGAGCGGCTGATCCGCCTCGATGTGCGCGAGGGGCAGGTCGCGCAGGACCGCGTCATCGGCGTTGAGATCGCGATCGGCGAGCTGGGCGAAGACCGTTTCCGGCGCGTTGAGCGCGAAGGCCGCGCGGGCGTCGAATCCGGCGAGCCGACAGCGGGTGAAATAGTCGTCGATCTTGTTTTTGAGGTCCTGCACGAGCTTGAAGCCCGCGTCCGTCGCTTCGCCGAGCGGGAAGGTGCGGGCGAAGGCCGCGAGTTCGTCGGACCATGCCTTGTTGTCCCGCACGTCCTGCATGAAGGCCTGCCCCTGTTCCAGCGTGGCGCCCTGCTTGCCCCCGGCGTCCGCCGTGCCGCCCGTGACGGCGACGACGTCTTCGATGAACCGGTTGACGTCGGGATCGAAGGACGGATGCGGCACCATCACGCCGTCGCCGTTGAAGGCGTCCTGCGCGGCGGCCTGAGTCGCCGCAGCCACATCCTCCGGCGTCAGGGACGGCGCGTCCGCCTTGCCGAGCTGGTCCAGCATGCGTTTCGCGGCGGCGAGGGTATGGCGGCCTTCGTCCGTATCTTGCCGGATGTCGGCGAGGGGAAGCTCGGGACGGCTTTCCGCCAGCAGGGCCGGGTTTTCGAGGCGTGCCGAGGTCCAGCGGACGGCGTCGAGCACTTCCTGAATCCGGATGCGTCCGTCCTTGTCCGTGTCGAGCAGTTCGAGCGTCCGGGCGTCGAACTGGAGCTTGTTGATGGGGCAGCTCAGGGCGACCCAGAGCTTGGGATCGAGTTCGTCGAGGTGCAGCAGCTCCTCGGGGGTCCGCAGGGTCACCTGATCGAGGCCGCCGATCCGGTGAAACGTCCAGTTGAACGCGGCGTGCGTAGGCATGGGGAAATCCTCCGGTCAAGACTGTTCCCGTCCGTCGTACGCCGGATCGGGGCCGCTTCAAATGAAAATGTGATCGGAGGGGGAAACGGGGGCGTAGCCTTTTTCACCGAGAAGACGTACAAGACGGCATTCACGGACGGAGGAGGCCCCTCCGCAGAAGAACAACTCGAAACCTGAAGGAAAAACGATGCCGAAACTGCAAG
>CAUHBW010000294.1 GCA_959604115.1 uncultured Bilophila sp.
TCTCCGCACCGCTGAGAAAGACAAACAGGGAGCGTGTCCAAGGCGAACGGTTTTACGTAACTATCTATTACGTACTGATAAAGCGTAAAGAAAACCATTCGCGGCCCGATGCGCTCCAAACAGGAACGGACTTCCAAACCGCCCCCGTCCCCCCCCTTACACCCGTCTTTGAAAGGAGAGGAGTGGAGCCTGGGGATGCGAGAGGGAAGCTTTCAGGAGGATATGGCCGATGTCGCAAACGAATCAACAGCCGGTACTGCTGGCGGTGAGCGCGCCGCCGTTCTGGCACTGCGGGCGGACGGTAAAGAAAGCGAGCTACGCGATGCTGCTGGCGCTGGCCCCGGCGGCGTTCATGGCGGTGTGGCACTGGGGCATCCCGGCGGCGCGGGTCATGGCGCTGGCGATGCTGACCGGGATCGCCGCCGAGGCGATCTGCCAGAAGATCATGGGCCGGGACATCAGCGTGGACGACTTTTCCGGCGCGGTTTCCTGCCTGCTGTTCGCGTTCCTGCTTCCCGCCAACGCCCCGTGGTGGCTGGTCATGCTCGGGGCCGCGCTGGCGATCAGCCTCGGGAAGATGGCCTTCGGCGGGCTGGGGGCCAACGCGGTCAACACCGCGCTCGTGGGCTGGGCCATGCTGTACGTCTCGTGGCCCGCGCTCATGGACCCGAACTCCATGCAGCTCGACACGAGCTTCATCGATCCGCTGGTGCGGCTCAAATATTTCGGAGCCGGGGCGGTCAGCCACATCGACCTGACCGACCTGCTCCTCGGCAACCAGATCGGCGGGCTCGGCGCGTCGCAGGCGGGCGCGCTGTTCATCGGCGGATCGTACCTCGCCGCGCGCGGCACCATCCGCTGGGAGATCGCCCTCAGCTTTTTCGTGGGCGTGTTCCTCACCGCCGCGCTGTACAACGTGATCGACCCCGAGCGGTTCGCCACGCCCTTCTTCCACCTGTGCACCGGCTCCACCTTCCTCGGCGGGTTCTTCCTCGCCACCGAGTGGGCCAGCTCGCCGGGACGGCAAATCCCCATGATGCTCTACGGGCTCATCGGCGGAGCGATGGTGATCGTCATCCGCGTCTACGGAATCTATCCGGACGGGGTGCCCTTCGCCATCCTGCTGATCAACCTGCTGGCCCCGCTGCTCGACTCCATCCACCCCAAACCGTTCGGAGCGAGGTAGGTCATGCTTGCCATCATCAGAATGATTGTGGTGCTCGCCTCGATTTGCGGCCTGTCCGGGTTCGCGCTCTCCTACCTCAAGATCACCACGGCCCCGCGCATCGAGGAGCAGGTGCTCACCTACGTGCAGGGCCCCGCGATCATGAAGGTCTTCGCCGACATCGACAATTCGCCCATCGCGGAGCGCAAGAAATTCACACTCGACGGCACGGAAGTGACCGTGTTTCCCGGCAAGAAGGACGGCAAGCTCGTCGCCGTCGCGCTGGAGAACTTCGGCAAGGGCTTCGGCGGCGACGTGGGCGTCATGGTCGGCTACGACGTGAACCGCGACACCCTCACCGGCATCGGGATCACCACCATGAAGGAAACCCCCGGACTCGGCACGCGCGTGGCGGACCCGGCCTTCACCGGGCAGTTCCCCGGCAAGCCCGCCGACGCGCGGCTCAAGTCGCAGGGCGGGGACATCGACGCCGTTTCCGGCGCGACCATTTCTTCCACCGGCGTGATGACCGCGCTCGGCAACGCCGCGAAGGTCTATGCGGCGCTCAAGCCGGAAATCGTCAAGGTCTGGCAGTAAGGGGAAAGCCATGCAGCAACTCGTCAAGGAATTCACCAAGGGCCTGTGGACCGAGCTTCCCCCGTTCCGGCTGGTGCTCGGGCTGTGCCCGACCCTCGCCGTGACCAAAACCGCCGACAACGGCCTCGGCATGGGGCTGGCGGTCATCTTCGTGCTCGTGCTGTCCAACATGATCATCTCGCTGGTGCGCGACATCATTCCCAAAAAGGTCCGCATCGTCTGCTTCATCGCCATTTCCGCGTCGCTCGTGGTCGCGGTGGAACTGCTCATGCAGGCCTACGCCTATCCGCTGTACCAGCAGCTCGGCATCTTCGTGCCGCTCATCGTGGTGAACTGCATCATTCTGGGCCGGGCCGAAGCCTTCGCCGCCAAGAACACCGTGCCGCTCGCCATCGCGGACGGGCTGGGCATCGGCATCGGGTACGCCCTGTCCCTGACCTTCCTCGGCGGCCTGCGCGAAGTGTTCGGTTCGGGCACGCTGTTCGGGACGCCGGTGATGTGGGACGGGTTCAAGCCCTTCTCCATCATGGTCGAAGCGCCCGGCGCGTTCCTCTGCCTCGGTCTGATCCTCGCCGCCATGAACCTGATCAACCGCTGGCAGGCCAAGCGCAAGGGCCGGGAAGAGCCCGAAAACATCTCCGGCGGCTGCGCGTCCTGCGGCGCCTGCTCGGGAGGCAAGTCATGAGCGTCTTCGAACTTTTCGTCTCCGCCATCTTCGTCAACAACATCGTGCTGGCCCAGTACCTCGGCAACTGCCCGTACCTCGGCTGCTCCCGCGACAAGGGCGTCGCCGTCGGCATGGGCAGCGCGGTGGTCTTCGTCATCTTCATGGCGACGCTGTGCACGTGGCTCATGCAGCGGTACGTGCTGGTCCCCTTCGATCTCGGCTACTTGCAGACCATCGTGTTCATCCTCGTGATCGCGGGTCTGGTGCAGTTCGTGGAAATGTTCCTCAAGAAGGCCGTCCCGCCGCTGTATTCGGCGCTCGGCATCTTCCTGCCGCTCATCACCACCAACTGCGCGGTGATGGGCGTGACCATCCTCGTGCAGCGCGAGGAGTACGACCTGACCACCTCGCTGCTCTACGCGGTGGCGTCGAGCCTCGGCTTCATGCTCGCGCTCATCCTCATGGCGGGCATCCGCGAACGGCTGGACACCTGCCGCGTGCCCAAGGCGCTCATGGGAACCCCCATCGCGCTGATCATGGCGGGGCTGATGTCGCTGGCCTTCATGGCCTTCAAGGGTATGACCTCATAGAGAAAGGAAAGCCGTTATGGTTATGATATCGGTACTGGTGCTCCTCGGGCTCGGGCTGGTGACGGCGACGGTGCTCGCCGTGGCGTCCCGCGTCTTCCATGTGGAGGAAGACCCGCGCGTGCAGGCCGTGCTGGAGGTTCTGCCCGGCGCGAACTGCGGCGGCTGCGGCTATGCGGGCTGCGAAGGCTACGCGACCGCCGTGGCGACGGACCCCGCCGTGCCCGCGAACCGCTGCTGCGCCGGAGGTGCGGAAACAAGCATCGCGGTGGGCGAACTGACCGGCAAGACGGTGGCGGCCTCGGATCCGCTGGTGTCGTTCCGCCGCTGTGACAAGGTGGCGGGCAACGTGGCCCTGCGCTACGATTATCAGGGTATGCCTTCGTGTGCGGCGGCCGCCGGTCTGGTGGGCGGTTCGGATTCGTGCTCCTATTCCTGCCTCGGCTTCGGGGACTGCGTGCAGGTGTGCCCCTTCGACGCCGTGGAGGTGCGGGACGGGCTCGCGCGGGTGAACGCCTCCAAGTGCACGGGCTGCGGCAAGTGCGTGGAAGCCTGCCCCCGCAACGTGCTGGAACTCGTTCCGGTCCGCGCGCGGGTGATGGTCTTCTGTTCCACCAGGGACAAGCTCAAGGCCGTGACGGAAGTCTGCAAGGTCGGCTGCATCAAGTGCGGACGCTGCGTGAAGAGCTGTCCCGCGGGAGCGGTCACGCTGGAGAACGACCGCATCCACATCAATCACAAGGTCTGTCTGACCTACGGCCCGGAATGTGGGGAAGCCTGCGTCGCCGCGTGCGCGCGCAAGGCCCTGCGGGCGCTCTGCCCGAGCGCGCCCCTGAAGGCCGAGGCCCCCGCCGACGCGACGTCGGCTCCGGGCAGGCCGCTGGACGCGAAGCCCGTCCCGGCGTCGTCGGAAAAGGCCGCGTCCTTCGCTCCGGCTCAGGAAGTCCCGGCTTCGGCTCCCGTGTCCGCCCCGGACGTTTCGGCGGTCCCGGACGCGGCCCCCGCTCCCGCAGCGAAGGAGAATGTATCATGATGACGAGACGGGCGTTTCTCGGCATGGCGGGCGTCGCCGGAGCCGGGTTGTGGCTTGGGGTTCCGGGACTTGCGGAGGCCGCCGTGTCCCGCGAGACGAAAGTGATGCTCGGGACGTTCGTGGACGTTTCGGTGGCGGGCGTTTCCTCCATGCAGGCGGCGGACGCGTTGGGTCTGGCCTTTGCGGAGGCGTCGCGTCTGGAGCGGGTGTTCAGCCGGTACGACGGCGGCACGCCGGTGAGCGAGCTGAACCGCGCGGGCCGTCTGCGTTCCGCGCCCGCCGAGCTGGTGCGGGTGGTGAACCGGTCGCTGTTCTACGGCGCGCTGACGGGCGGGAGTTTCGACGTGACGGTGCGCCCGGTGGTCGATCTCTTCCGGGCGCATCGCAATCCTTCCGGCGAACTGATGCTGGACGAGGCGGATCTTCGGGCGGCCCGCGAGCTGGTGGGCCTCCGGGGGCTTCAGGTTTCGGGGTCCGATCTGTCCTTCGCGCGTGCGGGCATGGGCATCACGCTGGACGGCATCGCCAAGGGGTACATTGCGGACCGGGTTTCCGCCGTGCTGACGTCCGCCGGGGTGAAGAACCATCTCGTGAATGCGGGCGGGGACATCATGGCCTCGGGGCACAAGTCGCCGGGCGTGCCGTGGCGGGTTGCGGTGCAGTCGCCCACGGGGTCCGCCTATGCGGGCGCGCTGTCGCTTTCCGGCAAGGCCATCGCGACTTCCGGCAGCTATGAAATCTATTACGACGCCTCGCGCAGGCATCATCATCTGATCAATCCGGCCTCCGGTTCCAGCCCCGCCGTGGGCAGCGTCTCTGTCGTCGCGGGCACGGTGATGGAGGCGGACGCCCTCGCGACCGCGCTCTCCATCCTCCCGCCCTCCGACGCTCTGCGGCTCGTGCAGGGCCTTCCGGGCCGCGAGTGCTGCATCATCACCGGCGGCCGCATGTTGGCGACGCCCGGGTGGGCGGCGCAGGCGTAGGCGAAGACGAATCGGGGGAGGGGAAGGGGAAACTTTCTGAAGAAAGTTTCCCCTT
>CAUHBW010000295.1 GCA_959604115.1 uncultured Bilophila sp.
GTTCCGTCCGGTACGGGCACGCCCGAAACGGGATCGACCACTTCGAAAAACAGATCCGCTTCACGAAGATGGTAGCCGTTTCGCGCACGGCATTCCACACCGCCGCCGTATCCGGTTTCCGTCAATCCGTAATGATCAAAGACTTCACACCCCCATCGCTGCGTCAACGCGGCGCCGAGCGACTCGGGAAGCGGTTCCGCGCTGGACAGGATGGCCCGCAGCTTCGGCGGCGCCGGAAGGGATTGGAGCAAACGGCGCAATTGTCCGGGAGCCGCCACGAGACAGTCGGGTCGGTGCCGTTCCAGCTCGACCAGAAAGCCCGCCGTCTCCGCCGCCGGATTGCCCGCGACGCCGTGGGCCCCGATACGCGGAAGCGCCTGAAGAAGAAGATCGGTCACTCCGTCGGGCCTCTCCGCTCCGGGCAACAGAACAAGCACGGTATCTCCGGGGCGCACAAGGACGCTGATGCCGTGGGCAAAAAAATCCAGCGTCCGTTCGAGATCCGCAACGGAAAAGGCCAACCGCTTGGGTTCTCCGGTCGTGCCGGACGTGCTCAATGTGACCATGCGCGCGATGTCGTCCAAGGGGACGCAGACGAACCGTTTCCAGTTTTCCGCAAGCTCCTCGGGAGTCGTAAAGGGCAACGCCGCAAGGTCCGTCGTCGTGGCGGGCCAGCGTCCGCTTCGGATCGCTTCGTCGTGCCGGACGAACACGTCGGCCAAGCGTTTCCGATAAAAGAGACTGTGCCGTCCAACATACCGCAACAGTGCGTTGACTTTATCCATCTGATACCGCAACACAGCCTCGGCATCCACTGCTTCCAGCCCGCAGCACCGGGCGATCCAGTCATCCAGAAACGGTTGCGGCATCAGAAACGCCCTCTGTACAGCGTCGTCCCGTCAAAAGATGTCAGGTTGTACAGGCAGAAGGGAATCAAGGTTCCGGCAGGGCTGACCACATGGATGCAACACCCTTTGACGCGCTCCAGATCCAGCGTCATGGCATCCTGAAACGCCATGCAGGACAGGGTGAAACGCTGCGCCATCCCGGCCGAGGCCAGAAAACGGTCGAAAGCGTCCCCATCTCCGCGGCCCGAGACGTCCTCTGGCGAGCTCCAGTGCTTGGCGGCGAACGCCTTGGCCTTGCGGGCCCCCTCCTCGGCGGAGGGCGTATCCCCGCAATCACAGCAGGCCGACGCCCCGCGCACCAGTTCCAGACCTTCGCCGCTCCGGCGATAGACGGCGCTGAACGAACACAGGGCGTGCTCACATCCCGGAGGGTGAAAATCCGTCCACCGAACCTGTCCCTGCGATTGCACCTCAAGCGCCCGGGCGACTTCCGGCAAGGTCACCCGAGGGGACCGGTCGGCCCGCCACGGGAAGCGTCCGAACGAAGACAGGGGCTGAAAATGTACGCCCCGAACCTGCGGTCCGAGACGCAAGCCCATGTCCACCAGCTTCCATACGCCGTCCAGATTGACGCCCGCCGCTACCGTCGCCACCAGCACCACGCCGATGCCCGCTTCGGCGCACGCCCGGATGGCCGCCAGCTTTTCGGACAAACAGCGCCTGCCCCGCAACACCTCATGGGCCGCATCATCGGCGGCGTCGCATTGCAGATATACCGAATCCAGTCCGGCGGCCCGCAGACTTGCGGCGTATCCCGGTTCCGTGCCCAGACGCAGCCCGTTGGTATTGCACTGGACGAGCCCGAAACCCCGCTTCTTCGCCATACGGATAATTTCGGGCAAATCGTCCCTGACCGTGGGTTCTCCGCCGGAAAGCTGCACGTTGCAGGGGCCCGAAGCCTGTTTGAGACGATCCAGCTGAAAGGCTATATGATCCAGTGAAGGGTCCGGCTCGACATGCTCTCCGGCACTGGCGAAACAAACGGGGCAGCGCATGTTGCACCGCGCCGTTATCTCAATAAGCCCGGTGCAGGTATGTTGACCGTGCTCGGAACACAGCCCGCAGTCAAATGGGCACCCGCGATCCGTTTCCACAAACGGATGCCGAGGATGGGACGGGGTTTTGTCCCGTACCCATGACCGGAAATCCGGCTCGCCCCGCCACACGGGCTCGGCAAACGCGCCGTGTTCCGGGCAGATCTTGTGCAGAACCACCGTTTCTTCCGGGACTTCCTGCCGGTATTCCGCAGGGATGCGTTGCAGGCAGACCGGACACAGACTTTCCGTGCGGTACGGGATCGGACGCCGCGTCATCGCGCCTCCAGCATGTCGATATCGTACGCGGCGCACAGATCGACCATCTTGTCCCAACAGTCGGCCAGCAAATCGCCGCACAGGGTCATGTCCGCGCCGCCCCCCGTCTCCTCCTGAATGGAGGGACAGGAAACGTCCCGGCACTTCCCCGTGCAGACCCGCTGGACAAACCATGCCGCGTAGTCGTTGACCAACGGTTCCGCCATCGGGTGGGCGGTTTCACCGTCCGCGCCCTTACAGGCCAAATAGCCGAGCACCGCCGCGCCGCCCGTCAGAAGACCGCAGGCTCCCCCGCTTTGCCCCATCCCGTGGCACAAGCCGCCCATAGCCCGGACAAGGCCGGGATTGTCCACGCCCTGCTGCCGCAACAGCATAAGCATAAGCAACTGACTGCAACAATATCCCTCACGAATCCACGGCACCAGTTCCAGCATCAATGCGTTCATACCTTCTCCGCAACGAACAAACCATATCCCAGCCGGGTTCCCGAACAGGCACCTTCGGGGCACCGCCCCATCCATGCCATCAGCTCCGAACGCTCCACGCCCTGAAACAACAAACGCCCCGCCAGCTCGGCAAGGCGGCGGGAATGATCTTCATACAGCGCGACAACCAAATCCTGCCGCTCCAGCCGCTCGGCCAGCACGACGGGAGAGACGGCCCCCCGCGCGCACCCCTGTCCCGTGCGGCCCGAACCTTCGCGCAAAAGAATATCCGTCAACAACACCCGCCCTCCGGGACGCAGAATCCGGCGCATCTCGGCGAGAGCCCGCTCGGGAGCCTCCGAGAGCGAAAGGACGCACTCGCAGACGATCCCGTCCAGACAGGCATCCCGAAAAGGGAGGCTTTCGAGCGTCCCGGCCGCCAGACATGCGGGAACACGCCGCGCGGCCTCTTTCAGCATGGAGTGGGAAACGTCCAACCCCACAGGACGAAGACCGCGCTCCCGCAGCAGCGCCAGCGTCACTCCCGGACCGCAACCCAAATCCGCTACCCGTTGCCCCGTGCGGAAGCCGCATACATCAAGCCCGCGCGCCGTCAGTTCCACGCCGCCCGGCCTGAGGCAATCGCCCGTCGCCGTGCGGAACGGTTCCCGCTGATACAGCGGGTTCATTTGTCTTCCAACAGGGCTTCCACTTCCGCCATCTTGCCTTCCGCCAACGATTTCGGGATCAGCGTCAGACCGCAGGAAGGACAGCGCGGCAACGACACGTCAAAAGCACTGCCGAGATATCCGACCTGCACCTTGACCTGCTCCAGCGGGCACCCGCACCGGGCGCAGACCCAATCCCCGGCATCCGGCCTGTATTCCGGTTCCATAGCCATAACGTTCCCTCCAGCCTACAGGTGAAACGGATTGCGGGCCGCGTCATAGCGCCCTTCCGGAGTTGAGGTGCCGGGCACTTCCATACGGTGGCAATAGGCGTCATGAACGACGCAGCCACCCGCCTCCACACTGTATTCCACCCAAAACGTCACCCGCACGGGACGCAGCGAGGCGAGGAAATGCCCGTTGTCCCTGTTCAGAAAACGATCGCCCGTGGCCTCGGCGTGCCGCACGACCCGCACGGCGTCTTCCCGCAGGATGTGACGCTCTTCCATGCGCTCAAGCACTTCCGGCGTCATGCGCACCGCCACGCCCGCGTCTTCGCCCGGCTCGACCGACTGACAGCAGTAGCGTTCGAGAACCCGCGAACGAAGCGCCGCACGTCCGGCGCGGCGGGCCGAAAGCCCGCTTCCCCTGGCGTCGGCCATCTCGCGCAACGACTCTCCCGAGGGGAAAAACAGGTCCAGCATATGCAGCGAAGGCTTGCCTTCCGCGACCAGTCGTTCACGGCACATGATGCAAGAGGTGATCGCGTCATGCGCCAGTTGACCGGCGCGGTCGGCGGCGATGGCTGACGCCAGCTGCGGATCGACGTTCCATGTCAGACCGCCGTATCCGCAACACGGCGTCGTTTCGCCGGACAGCCGGGGCTCCTCAAAGGGAACGCCCCTCTTCTTCAACAAGCTCCTGACGGAACACAGCCATGCGTCGTCGTGACGCGCGGAACACGGGTCATGAATGCTCAAGACGGGAATTCCGCAACAGGCCGCCGCGCCGCCCGACAGAGACGAACATTCCGTATCCAGCACTTCCCATAGAGACACCACAATCATGTCCGGGATGGCGTCACGCAACGTCTTGCAGCAGGAAGCGCAGGCGGCGATAACCCGAGGACGTCCCAACGATTCCCAGACGTTCCGCAACCGCTCAACGCTTTCCCCGAACAGCCGCTCCTCGCCGGCCCACTGCGCGGGAACGCCGCAGCATTGCAGGATCAGACCGACGTCGCCGAGATCCTTCCGCAACACGTCATACACGGCGATCACCTGTTCGCCGCGCGCCCCCGCAAGCTGACAGCCGGGAAAAAAGACGTTTTCACACGACCCGCTTTCGGACCCGGCAAACGCCAGAGCGCATTCCGGGCTGTCGCTCGCGGCCATGTCTTCGAGCGCGAACTCGTGCGCCGAGGGCGGCATCATGCCCCGCCGAACCATATCCTGCCGAAACGACAGGCACAGGTCCGCCATGGAAAAGCCCTCGGGGCACAACACCTCGCACTGTCCGCACAGCGTACAGCTGTTGATCATCGTATTGGCCTGATGATGACCCTTCACGATGGCCGCATTGTTGTACATCTGCCGGGCGTAGACGCGCGGATAGCCCTTGTATTTCCGCATGTACAGACACTCGCGCACACAGATGAGGCATTCGCACTGCAAGCACCGTCCGGCTTCCGTCCGGGCTTCGTCAAGCGTGTAGCCTTCAGCCGGATTCACGGGTTCCTGCCGCTGGAGCGGGGCCAGCCCGTCG
>CAUHBW010000296.1 GCA_959604115.1 uncultured Bilophila sp.
AAGCGTTCCCGGATCAACGAGCGGATGGCCATATCAGAACCCCCTTCCTTCGATCACGCGCATGACCTTGCCGATGTCGGTGGGCGTGATGAGCTGCCCGTCCACCCGGTTGATGAGAAACACCCTGTCCGGCCTTGCGACGGCCTGCCGGACCTGCGCCATGACGTGCCCCATGTTCATTTCCACCACATAGACGTTGTTCGCCCCCTCGGTGCGGTCGCGCACGAGTTCCGCCGGGAAGGGCCAGAGCGTCTGGAGTTCGAGCAGGCCCGCCCGGATGCCCTTGCCCCGCAGCGTATGCACGAGGTGCAGGGCGCTGCGGGCCGCGCTGCCGTAGGAGACGAACACCTGCCGCGCGTCGTCGAGGAAATGCTCCTTCCAGCGGGCGATTTCGGCGGCCTTGGCCTCGATCTTGTCCACAAGGTGGTAGAGGAGCTTGTTGACGGCTTCGGGCTGTTCCGTGGGGAAGCCCCAGATGTCGTGATACAGGCCGGTGACGTTGTAGCGGTGCACTCCGCCGAAGTCGGACATGGGCAACCGCCCGTCCTCGCGGGGCAGATACGGGTAGTAGTTGACCCCGGCCTTCACCGACGTGCGGAGCCGTTCCACCACGGGCAGTTCGCCGGGCTCCGGTATGTCGAGGCGTTCGCGCATGTGCCCCACCACCTCGTCGAACAGCAGGATCACCGGGGTGCGGTAGGTTTCCGCCATGTTGAAGCCTTCCACGGTCATGGCGAAGACGTCCTGCACCGAGGAGGCGGTCAGGACGATGATCGCATGGTCGCCGTGCACGCCCCATCGGGCCTGATTGACGTCGCCCTGCGCCACCTTGGTGGGCAGGCCCGTGGACGGCCCGCCGCGCTGCACGCTGGTCACCACGCAGGGGAGTTCCGCCATGATCGCGTAGCCGAGAGCCTCCTGCATGAGCGAGAAGCCGGGACCGCTGGTGGCGGTCATGGCCTTGTCGCCCGCCACCGACGCCGCACACACCGCGCACAGCGAGGAAATTTCATCCTCCATCTGGATGAATTTGCCTTCGACGCGGGGCAGTTCGGCGGACAGGATTTCCGCGATTTCCGTGGACGGAGTGATGGGGTAGCCCGCGAAAAAACGCAGCCCCGCATACAACGCCCCGCGTACGCAGGCTTCGTTGCCCTGAGTGAACAGAATGGTCTTTTCGCCGTTCATGCGCCCTCCCCGGATTCGTCCCCGCCGTCTTCGCGGAGGCATTCCACCGCCAGATCGGGACAGTACAGCTCGCACAGGCCGCAGCCCACGCACAGGGCGGGGGCGCACTCGGCCTTTCCGTCTCCGTCGAGCGAAAGCGCCCGCGTCCGGCAGAACGCCACGCACACCCCACAGCCTTTGCACCATTGTCGATTGATGATGACTTTCATACGGTGTTCCCTCTCGGGACGCCCTCCGGCATCCCGTCGTTGCCTGTCCGGTCTCCTCCTGCGAAGCGCGTTTTTCCACCATCGCCGTCCGGGCGGCTCCGCACGCCTGCGGAAACGCCGCGCCCGGCCCGCCGGAACGCTCCGGCCTCGTCCGGTGGGGAGCTCTCCTCCCCGGCGACACCGGGACCGGCCCTTTGCCGCGGGATGCCGGCAACGTCCGCCCGCGGGCGCGCACCTCCGTCGGGCCGCCCGCCTCGAAGGGAACGCTCCGCGCGGCGATCACAGGACACAGGGGGTGTCTCCCCACAACGTAAATGGACGCGCTGGTGCGGGATGAGCCGCTCCCCGGGCGGGAAGGCGTTGCCTTCGTCGCGGTAGGCCTGATGCATTTTCCAGTTGTCCGCCACGATGCGCGCGCTCTTGAGATAGCTGTCCTCAAACCGTACCCGACTGCTCAGGGTCAGCAGCGAGCCTTCCTTGAGCCAGCCGTCCTCGATGAGCGGGCCGCCGGAACCGGAAATGGAGGCGGAAACCACGTCCTGCCCCCTGACCGCTTCGGGCAGGCTGCCCACGGAGACCGCCTCCACGCCCAGTTCCGCGCTCATGCGTTCGGCAAAGGCCGCGCCCTTCTCCGGTACGATGTCGTATACCGAAATGCGCTTGAGCGACGGCAGCGCGGCGGCGATGGCCCGGGTGCAGAAGGCGCTGATCGGTCCAGCGGCGACGACGCCCAGCCGTTCGCTGTCCTTGCGGGCCAGATAGCGGGCCGACAGGCCGATGACCGCGCCGGTGCGCATGCCGCTCAGGAGATTGGCCTCCATGATCGCCAGCGGGCGGGCGGTTTCCGCATCGTTGAGGGTCATGAGCAGGATGGAGCGCGGCAAGCCGTGCTTCGAGGGGTTGTGAATATTGGAGCCGTACCACTTGTTCCCGCAGGCGTGGAACCGTCCGCCCAGATAGGCGGGCATCGTCAGAAACCGTTGATCCGGACCGCCCTCCGGCATACCCGGATATTTCGGCTCAAGCGGGAACCACAGACGCATGCCGTGGGCATTCCGATTGGCCCCGCCCATCACGTAATCCCCCTTTCCGAGAAGCGCGAAGGCTTCGTCCATGACGTCGATGCACCGCCTCATGTCGGTGCCTCCGGCGGCTATCATGTCCATCTGCGAATAGAACGGAAACGTAACTTCTTGGCTTTTCATGACGTTCATTTTGACCTTCTTGCCTTTACAGGGTGTGCGCCAAGACCGGGAGGGAAAACCTCCACGCGCGGCGACGGCTCGCCTGAAAAAACGGCGTTTGTCTGAGGCGGCGAACGCAAGAATCAATGGAATGGAAACGGAAAGGGAAAAAACGGAAGCTGTCCCAACAGAAAAACCGAAAGAGGGGAAAGAAGGCGGGAAACGGGAAGGAGGCGGGGAGCGGAGCTTTCCGGTTTTTGAAGGTACCGGGAAACCCCATATTGTGGATGGATAAATTCCATATCATAGAAACATATCGTGTCAACACCTTTTGAAACCGCACGCTCTGTGCCGAACCGCTCCCCGAACGCCGGATCTTCTGAAAAAGAGGGAAAAACATCCCGGAAGCCCCACGAACGCGCTCGTATCCAAAAAAACGAGATGTCCTTCCCGCATGGAGAATATCGCGTGAAACCCGAAGACTCGCATGCCGCAACCATACTCTCCGCAAACGGCTTGAGCGGCGACGCTCCGCCTCTGCGGGGAACGGCGTTCCTCCCCGTCGCTCCCGGAAACGAACCAATCCGGCCTCATGACGAAGCCGGACTGCGCTGCGGGAGCTTCTGCGGGAAAGGCGATCGGGCCGGAGAGCACGGACACCCGAAAACCGTTCGCGAAAAGAAAAGCCCATGCCGTCTGTAGAGAGGGTATGGCCGCGCCAAGGAAAGCCGTCGCTTGGGAAAAAGAGGGGGGAACCGACCGGGAGTGCGAAAACGCTTTTTCTCTTGCCGGGCACGTTTCCCGAGCCTTCCGGGCTAGCCGCCGATGAGCACGGTCGGGCAACCCGCGACGATCACGCCTCCGTGTGCGGTGCCGTCACCCATGCGCGCGGCGGGACGGCCTCCGATAAGCACTGAGGACGAACCTTTGATGATGACGTCCGGCGGCCCCACGCAGAGGGCATTGTCGCCCACGCAGGCGGCGGGCATGTTGCCGATCAGCACGGTGGGACAGCCCGGCGGCAGCACCGGTCCGCCCACATGGGGAATCGGAGGAAGCCCCGGCGTCTGCATGGGGCAGGTGTGCATGTCTCCCGTACGCGCGGCTGGCGGCATGATGCGCTCCTTCGGCCAAGGCCGTGTATATTTCAGGAACGAGTCGTCTCTCTTCTCCGGCAATTCGGCGAGATCAATTGATTTTCACCAGACCGCCCTTGACGACGAGCAACGCGCCGCCGTCGATTTCGCCCTTGCCGCTGGCCTTGACGCCCACCATTGCCGCCTTGGCGGAAAGCTCGGTCTGTGCGGACAACGCCAGCTCCGCGCTGGAATCGACGCTGACGCCGGACCCTGCCTCAAGGGACGTCTTGCCTGACGACTTGAGCTTCAGTTCGCCGCCCGCCTCGATGGTCAGGTTGCCGGAAACCTTGAGCGTGTAGTCGCCCTTGACCTTGATGACGACCTTTCCGTCGTGCGTGCGCTCCTCGTCCCCGCCCGTTTCGATTCGGCGGTTGCCGCGCACCGATACGCTCTCGTCACCGTCCCTGAGTTCGACGCTCCGACTGCCCTTCTCCAGCACCAGCGCATCGTTGCCTTCGCTCAAGGTGACGGAAAGATCACCCTTCGTCAGCGTCACGGAACGATTGCCCTTCGTGAGGGTCAGCGCATCGTCCCCTTCGGTAAGCGTCGCGCTGCGGCCGCCCTTTTCGATTGCGAAGCTGTCGTCCCCCTCCTTGAGCGAAATCGAGCGGTTGCCTTTCTCCAAGCGGAGGGTGTCGTCGCCTTCCTTGATGGTCGTGATCCGGCTGCTCTTTTCAAGCGTGAGCGAGTCCCCGCCCTCCCCGAGAATCGTTACCGTGCGGGCGTTCTCCACCTCGCAGGCCAGCGTCTTTTGGGCATGCAGGTAGACCAGCTCCTCATCCTTTTTGTCGTCGAAACGCAGCTCGTTGCCCGCTTCTCCGTCGGGCAGGCTGCGGGTCAGCAGGCCGGAGCAGGTCGCGTTCTCCGGCAGGCTCCACGGCGGCGGGTTGCCCGAATTGTACACCATGCCCGTAACGAGAGGCCGATCGGGATCGCCGCCAAGAAAACTGACCACCACCTCCTGCCCCACGCGGGGAAGAAACTGCGCGCCGTAGCCGTTGCCCGTCCACGGCTGCGCCACCCGCACCCAGCAGGACGACGTGTCGTCGGACACGCCCTGCCACTGGAACCGGATTTTGCAGCGTCCGTGCTGATCGGTCCAGACCGGCTCGTTTTCTTTTCCCGTGACCACGCCCGTGAGCGGTCCGCCCAGACGGGGGCGTGGAAACGCGGGAAGGGGCCGGTAACGCACAGAAGCGGGCATGGCCGTCACCTCGGCGAGAAACCGCCCTGTGTTTTCCGCTCCATTGCCGGGAAACGTCGCGGTAAAGCGGACTTCAGAAGCCACCCATGCGGCATTGGCCTGCGCGTCGGGATGCCCCGACACCGAAAAGGAGCACCCCGCCGAAAGCCCCGG
>CAUHBW010000297.1 GCA_959604115.1 uncultured Bilophila sp.
GGACGGGGACGACCTCCTTTCTCACTGTATCATATAGAATCTGCTGAAAATTTCGTTTGAATAGCGGAGAATTTCCCCGCTGAGCCAGCCTCCCATGAGGAAAAGGGTCAGGACGACCGCGATCAGCTTGACGCCGAAGGTCAGCGTCTGTTCCTGCAATTGGGTGATGGCCTGAATGAGGCTGAGAAGGATGCCGATGAGCGAAGCCACCACGATGGGCGGCATGGACAGCATCAGCACCAGATACAGGGCTTTCATGGCATAATCGACGGCCGCTGATTCCATGAGGTTCCTCAGGGCGTCCTGTCCCGCGCCGGGATGGACGCCGTTTTTGCATGGCTCTGCCAGAAACGCTGGCATTGGGGTTTTTAGCGTTAAGACAACGTATCGTATTTTGAAGGAGCCGTCATTGCCATACGCTTGCGGCACGCGGTCAATCTCCCAAGTCCCCGCCCCCGGACGCCGAAGGTCTTGGGGGGCTTCTCCAAAAGGTTTGCCTTCCCGATTTCCCCGGAGCTACAGCCTGATCCGGCTGACGGGCTGGATCGAGATTTCCGGCGTGACCTCCTGATAGGAGACGACGGGCAGGGCGTAGTGCTCGCCTTCGATAAGCCTGCGCACGTAACGCCGGATGTCCATTGAGGCCATGAGCACGGGCTTCTGGGTGCTGGACTGGTATTTTCCGGCAGCGTCGGACACGGCGCGCAGGAAACGCTGCGTCGTATCGGGATCGAGGGCGAGGAACGCGCCCGCCGAGGTCTGCCGGATGGCCTTGCGGATGGTTTCCTCCACCGAGGGGTCCATCAGGATGGCGGGCAGCATGTTCTGGCCCTTGGAATACATGTAGCTGATCTGCCGCTTGAGCGCGCTGCGGACGTACTCGGTGAGCATGACCGTATCTTTTTCCTTGGGGCTCCATTCGATGAGCGCTTCAAGGATGTTGCGCAGATCGCGGATGGAGACCTGCTCCTGCACCAGCCGCTGGAAGATCTCCGCGATGCGCTGCGTGGGCAGCAGGCGCGTAGCCTCGCGGACGAGGTCGGGCGCGCGTTCCTCCATCTTGTCGAGCAGGTATTTGGCCTCCTGCATGCCGAGGAAGGACGAGGCGTGCCGCGCGAGGATCAGGGAAAGGTGATAGGCGAGGATGCGGGCGTGGCTCATGACGCTGATGCCCACGCGCTCCAGCAGGACGGCCTTGGATTCGGGAACCCAGAGCGGTTCGACGTCGGGAAGGAATTTCTCCCCGACTTTGCACTCCACGCCGAGCATGGACAGATTGTCCTTGGTGTCTCGGGCGAGGACCATGCCTTTTTCCAGTTTCCCGCGAGACATGGGAATTTCGTTGACGTTCAGGACGTAGCTGAGTTCGGGCAGGCCGGGATTGGGCCGGATGTTGATGCCGGGGAAAGGCACGCCGAGATCGAAATAGAGGGCGCGGCGCAGGTTCGCCAGTTCTTCGTTGAGCGAGGCGTAATCGAGGGATGCGCCCATGTCCTCGGAAATGTCGAGGATGATGGGGACGGTGGGCGCGAACTCGTCGCGCTGTCCGGCGGCTCCGGGCTTCGGCCTGGGCCGGGCCGTGGGCGTCAGCGACTTGGAGAGTTCGGCCTTGGCGTCCTGTTCCTGCGGGGCTTCGCCGACGCGCTTGAGCACGTAGCCGATCCCGGCGAGAACGGCCGCCAGCGTGAACAGCTGCGGCTTGGGGAAACCGGGAATCAGCCCGAAGAGGAACACCAGTCCGCCCGCCATGAGCAGGGCCTTGGGCTGCGCGAAAATCTGAAGGCCGATCTGCGATCCCACGTTGTCGTCGGAGTCGCCGGTGCGGGTGATCAGGATGCCCGCCGAAATCGAGATGAGCAGGGAGGGAATCTGGGAAACCAGCCCGTCGCCGATGGTCAGGATGCCGTAGACGTGCAGGGCTTCCCCGGCGGTCATGCCGTTCTGGGTGATGCCGATGATCGTTCCGCCCACGATGTTGACCACGGCGATGATCATCCCGGCGATGGAGTCGCCCTTCACGAATTTCATGGCGCCGTCCATGGCGCCGTACATCTGGCTTTCCTGATTGACGCGGGCGCGGCGACGCTGCGCCTCCTCCATGTCGATGACCCCGGCGCGCATGTCGGCGTCGATGGACATCTGTTTGCCGGGCATGGCGTCGAGGGTGAAGCGTGCGCCCACTTCGGCCACGCGTTCCGCGCCCTTGGCTATGACGAGGAACTGCACGATGGTCAGGATGAGGAAGACCACCGCGCCGACCACGAAATTGCCGCCGAGCGCGAACTCGCCGAACGTAAAGATGATTTCGCCCGCGTCGGCCTGAAGGAGAATGAGGCGGGTGGTGGCGATGTTGAGCCCGACCCGGAACAGGGTCGTGAACAGGAGCATGGTCGGGAAGACCGAAAAGTCCAGCGCCGTGCGCACGTACATCGACATCATGAGCATGATGAACGACAGGGCCATGTTCGTGCCGATGAGCGTGTCCACCAGCGGCGTGGGCAGGGGGACGATCATCAGCCCGATGACGGTGACGAGCAGAAAGACGACGCTGATGTCGCTGTGGCGCGTGACGACGCCGACGGCGGAACTGGCCGTGGAGAACAGGCTCATATGCGTTTGCCCATATCGTTGACGGGAGGCTTGGCGAGCGGCGAATCGCCCGCGAGGTACAGATAGTCGTTGACGGCGGCGTGCGCTTCATCCCTGCGGCCCTGTTGCCAGAGGGCCCGCGCCCGGAGCAGGTGCAGGGCGGCGTTCCGGGTGGAGAGCGTCCGCCCGTCCATGGCCTTGTGCAGGAGCTGCAGGGCCTTTTCGCCGTTGCCGCGTTCCGTTTCGATGGCCGCGAGCGTGGCGAAGGATCGCCGGGTCACGGCGTCCGCCGGTTCGGGGGCCTGCGCCGTCAGTGCGGAAAACACGGCGGCGGCGCTGTCGATCCGGCCCATGCGGTAGTACAGATATCCCAAAACGGACAGGGTGGTGCGTTGTTCCGGACTGAGCGTCACGTCAGCCCCCTATCATCAGGCCCATGTAGGCGTTGAGCAGTTCCTTGTTCTGGAGCAGGGGGGCCAGCTCGTCATGGACGAACGCCCGCACCGCCGGATCTTCGGCATCGCGCAGGGCGTCCATGCACTCGGCGAGGTTGGCGGAAAACACGTCGGGCCGGAGCAGCTCGCCGTCGCCGGCGTCCGGGCACAGAGCCTGTTCCACAAGATGGTGGGCGTTGCTTGGGGAATACAGTTCCTCAAGCCCCGCCTCGCGCAGGACGTTGGCGGCCAGAGGCCGGGCCGCGGGCATGCCGGAAGGGTGCGCCGCCGGGCTGTCCATGACGCTCTGGATGCCGAGCGAGGGATCCAGCAGATTGATGGTGGGCATTCCGTCTCCTTTGCTTCACAAAATCGCCGTGCCGCCGCTCAGTCCGCGGCGACGCTGTCCATGACTGCGGCGAGGAACCGGACGGTCCGTTCGATGCCCGCCGCCGTCGTTTCCCGTTCCGGAAACCGCGTGAGCAGGACGATCCGGCCTCCGTGGACTCCGCCGGACAGGGGCAGGGGGTCGGCGTAGCGGTAATGGCAGCGTTCGAGCACCCGGCGGGGAGCCTTGGCGTCGTGATCGGGCACAGGGCGGGTCAGGTAGACGAGCAGTTCCCGGTCATACCGTCCCGGCTGTTCCGGGCCGCGTTCCAGATAAAGCCGTCCGAGACGTTCGACGTCGAGCGCGGCGAGTCCCCCTTCCGAAAGGGAAAAGTCGGGCATCCCCATACGGCGGCCGAATTCGGCTATTTCACGTTCGATCATCACGCGTCTCCAAGATTGGCGAGGTATTCGTCTTCGCGCTGGATGGCATTGTCAACGGATTCCTGTACGGCGTCGAGGACTTTCATCCGTCCCTGTTCGCCGTCGAAAAGCTGGATCGGCAGGTTGCGGGTCATGCTCAGCAGTTCCTGAAGGAAAAGCACCTGCCGCTCAATGTCCGGGGCCTTGGCCTTGGCGGCGATGCGGTCGATGTGCATGGCGCCGAGGAAATTTTCGTTCCGCAGGCCGACCATGTCCCCCAGCAGCTCCATCGGCGTCAACGCCGCGTTCGTGACGCCGTGGATACTTTCCCAGCGCTGGAGCAGTCGTTCGCACTGGACGTGCGTGCTCTGGAGGAGCCGGATCTGTTCGAGGTTGGCGTGGACGTTTTCGAGATGGGTGGTTTCCATGCTCGGCACGTCCGTGGCGAGATCGTTGCTCAGGGCGTTGAACAGAAAATCCATGGCCTTGTCGAATCCCACGTCGCCGTATTTCTCATGGATGTGGGCAAAGGCGGCGTTGACGTCCTTAAAGTCGCAGACGGTCTGGCGGTACAGGTCGCGCAGGTTGTCGGTCCCGTCCAGATCGGCGTATCCGGCTGCGGCGAGCGCGCCCTGAATGCCGGAACGGATTTGCGGGCCGTGCTCGGCTTCGAGTTCGGCGAGTCCCTGCCGGATGTCTTCGAGAACGGCGGGATCGACGGACGGATCGTCCGACAGGCTTTCCAGCGCGTCGGAAAGGGCGGCGTAGGCGTCGCTGGGGTCGGGAAAGCGGCTGAGTGCCTCGCGGGCGGCTTTTTCACGGCCTTCGCGGGCACGGAGGCTGTCCTTCAGGCGATCGACGTCCCGAGCCTTCCCGGCCTCGTGCATGAGATCCTGATAAAGCTTCACGCGCTCGGCGAGGGATTCCTCGGCGCGTTCCCGTTCCTTGCGGTCTTCAAGCTCGAATTCGTCGGTCGTGTCCGCCGCAAAGGTCAGCTCCTCGGCGGCGTCGGCGAGCAGCGACATGGGATCCTCCACCCGCGCGGCGGCGTTGCCCATGAGCGATCCCGTGGCAAGGGCGCTTGACGAGGAGGTGGCTGCACCCGCCGCCATCTGGCCCATCTGATCGTTGACGGAAAAATCTATGGACATGCCACCTCCTGCCCGGCACCCGGCCGGGAAATGAGTCGGCCCCCGTGCCTGGAGGCTGCGGGAACACGTGATTCCGGGAACCGATCCATACCGGCCCGCAAGAAATCATGCGAGAAATAT
>CAUHBW010000298.1 GCA_959604115.1 uncultured Bilophila sp.
CCCTCCCTTCCCCCGGACCCCCGTCCCTCCTCCTTCAAAGATTTTTGTCCTTATCGAATCCCTCATCATGGTTCATATTGGCATCAAAGGCCGTTCAACAGCGGCGAATTTTTTCTCCAGCAAAAAAGCCTTCCCCAATCTTCCTTCCCCCGTCACCCTCTCCAACATTCGACGAAATAGGCAATGACCGTGCCGAGCAGCATGGCCATGCCCCAGTCCGGGGCGATGCTCAGATCGGGATAGAACGGCGAAACCTCGATTTCCGCAGTGGGAAAATACATATCAGTCCTCCAAGGCCGCTTCCGACGGCAGTTTGGAGACGCGCCACGGGCCGGCCCACGGAGGCGGGGCCGTATAGGTGTCCCCGTCCACACGCAACCGTACGGCATGAAGTTTCAATCCGTCTTCGCAACGCGGTCCGCCGTACTTGACGTCCCCCACCAGCGGAAAGCCCCGCTCCGAAAGCTGGACACGTATCTGATGCGTCCGCCCGGTGTGCAGGCGAACCAGCACGAGGCTCCGGCCTTCGCGCACTTCCAGACACCGGACCGTCAGGCTCGCGGGCTTTTCGTCCGCCGCACCCTTTCCGGCGACGACCTTCTCGCGGCCCCGATCCAAGGTGACGCGTTTCGCCAAAGCGTCCTGCAACCGCTTGGGACGCACCCACGGGCACTCGCCGCGCACCCACGCGAGATACTCCTTGACCACGGTCCCGTCGTGCGCCGCCAGCGCGTCCGAAAGCCGACGCACGGCGGCATAGGTCTTGCCGACCAGCAACAGGCCGGAGGTATCCCGATCCAGCCGGTGCACCGGTGCGGGCATGAACGCGGCTCCTGCAAACGCCGCTTCGAGGCGGGTGGTCAGGCTGTCCGTATGGCCCGTCCCCGGATGCACCGGCAGGCCGGACGGCTTGCAGAACACGATCACGTCGTCCGTTTCCGCAACCACCGGGGGCAAGCCCTTCCCGTCCACCGGGACAGCCTTCGATTCCGGGGGGTTCCCCGACGCCCCGGCAAAGGGCGGCACCCGGATTTCGTCGTTCAGTTCCACACGATCGAACGGCTTGGCGCGTCCGCCGTTGATCCGCACCTGCCCGGTGCGTATCCAGCGATGCAGCACCCCCTGCGGCTCATCGAAACGCCGGGACAGGAACTGCAACAGTTTCTGACCCGCTTCCGCCGCCGTCACCCGTACCGGTTCAGACATACCCTCTCCTCAAAAGAAAAGCGGGGAAACGCCCCGCAACGCCGACGGAGCCTGTCCGTCGCCAAAATCCAAAACCACATTCCCCCATTCACTCCGCAAGGAATTTCCGCAGGCTTCGCACCAACGGAAATGTCCCGTACGGCGTTTCCATACCGAAAAACGCCCCTGCGGACACGCCCCGAGGCATTTCCAACGAACGGACAAAAAACAACCTTGGATCGGCCCCGCAATCGAAGCCGACCCGAGGCCCGCTACAAAAGCCTTGGGAAGATGAGGGGATGGGGGTCCGGGGAAAGGGGGAGAAGAAAGCCTTTCTTCAGAAAGGTTTCTTCTCCCCTTCCCCCGGTTGATTCAGCCCTAGCTCCGATAATCGGCGTTGACGTTGACGTACTCGTGCCCGAGGTCGGAGGCGAGCAGGGTGTAGCTGCCGTGCCCGGAACCGAGCACGATTTCGATGGGCAGATCCCGCCGCTTGAGCGGTTCCTCAAGCAGGGCGTCGAAATCGAGATCCGTGGGCTGCCCGTTGCGGAACAGCTCCACGCCGCAAAGGCTCACCACAACGTCGTTGGGCTCGAAGTCCGCGCCGCTGCGGCCCACGGCGGCCACGATGCGGCCCCAGTTGGCGTCGCGCCCGTAGAGCGCGGTCTTCACCAGCTGCGAATGCCCCACGGTCCGGGCCACGCGCTCGGCGTCGGCGTCGGAAGCCGCCCCGGTCACCTGAATGCGGGCCACCTTGGACGCGCCTTCCCCGTCCTTCACCAGCATGTAGGCCAGATCGCCGAGCACGGAGGTCAACGCCGCGAACAGGGCGTTGATGGACTTCTCGTCGGACGCGGCCACGCCGGACGCGCCGTTGGCAAGGCCGTAGAGGGTATCGTTGGTGGAGGTGTCGCCGTCCACGGTCACGCGGTTGAAGGTCAGGGCCACGGCTTCGTGCATCATCTTCTGCCAGAGGCCCGCCTCCACCTGCGCGTCGCACAGCACCACCGAAAGCATGGTCGCCATGTTGGGGCAGATCATGCCCGCGCCCTTGGCCATGCCCACGAGCCGGACCACGCCGCCGGCCAGCGTCACCTCGCGGTGCGACATTTTATGAAAGGCGTCCGTGGTCATGATCGCCTTGGCGAAATCCTCTGCGGTGGCCTTGCCGAGATTGGCGGCGAGGGCGGGGGCGGCCTTTTCCCAGAGATCCATCTTGAGCTGCGCGCCGATGACGCCCGTGGAGGCGGGCAGGATGTCGGCGGGTTCGAGTCCGGTGGCCTTCGCGACCAGTTCCTGCGTGATGCGGCAGTTTTTCATGCCTTCGTCCCCGGTACAGGCGTTGGCCTGCCCGGAATTGATCACCACGGCGCGCGCGGCGGGACGTTCGGCGAGCATCGCCTTGGCGACGAGGACCGGCGCGGCGGGAAAACGGTTCTGCGTGAACGTCCCCGCGGCGACGGCGGGGACATCGCTGACGAGAAGGGCCAAATCCGCGCGGTCTTCCTTGCGGAACCCGGCGCGCGCCGTAGCGAAACGAAAGCCTTTGGGAGCGGTGGACATGTTGCATTCCTCACAAACAGAAAGATATAAAGGGAAAGCATGCCACGCTTGCAGTCCACAATCAAGCAAAACCGCCCACCCTATCTTGTCGAGATTCATGGGAATCGTAAAAGAATCCTCTAGCCTCTTGACCGTGGGGGGGAATACACACTACAAAACTCCAAAGCACTTGTAGCAGATAGGAAGTTCACATATGAGTCAGTCCGCGTTTTACGACCTGGCGGTTATCGATAATGTCCCCTTCGGACTCACCGGTTCGCAGGGACGTTTTTTTGCGCTGCGCCTCGAAAGGCCCGACTGGAAGAGCTGGGCTCCGGGACAGTTCGTGATGATCCGTCCTCAGGGCTGGGCGCTCGACATGCCCTGGGCCCGTCCGTTCTCCATCTGCCGGGTAAGCACCAACGAGCTGGTCATCTTCTTTCAGGTCGCCGGACGAGGCACCGAAAAGATGGCGAAGCTCCGGCGCGGCGACAGAGTCCATCTCTGGGGCCCTCTCGGCAACCGTTTCGCCGTTGAAGGCGGCACGCCGACCCTGCTGCTCGCTGGCGGCATCGGCATTGCGCCCTTCGTCGGCTATTCGGAGCGCCACCCCACCCCCGGCGTCCTTTCCATGGTTTTCGGCCACCGCCTGCCGGAAGACTGCTATCCGGTGGAGAGCCTCGGCGAACGCATCGACGTGGAATCCTTCCACGAGAACAACGCCGAAGACCTCGAATGGTTCCTCAACCACGTCCGCTCCCGCATCGAAGCCTACGCCGAACGCAACGGCCTCGTACTGGCCTGCGGCCCGGCTCCGTTCCTCAAGGCGGTGCAGGGCTACGCGCTCGCGGCGAAGGCCCGGTGCCAGCTTTCCCTTGAAAGCCGCATGGCCTGCGGCGTCGGCGCCTGTCTCGGCTGCGTCACCAAGACGACGGACAAGTGGCCCGTGGAGGAAAAGGCTGGTACGCCCGTGCAAACGTGCACGCATGGCCCCGTTTTCTGGGCCGATCAGATCACGCTGGAGGCGTAGCCCATGGATCGCTTCACCGTTCGACTTTCTTCCGCGCACAAGCCCTCCGGGAACCTGAAACCCCTCGTCTTCAAGAACCCCATCCTGACCGCTTCGGGAACCTTCGGGTACGGCGTGGAGTTCGCCAACTTCGGCGATCTCGCTCACCTCGGCGGCATCGTGGTCAAGGGGCTTTCCCTCAAGCCGCGTCCCGGCAACCCGCTTCCCCGCGTGGCCGAAACGCCCTGCGGCATGCTCAACGCGGTGGGCCTGCAAAACGACGGCGTGGAATCGTTCCTCAAGAACAAGCTGCCCCGCCTGCCGTGGCACGAAACGCCGATCATCGCCAACCTGTACGCCACCTCTCCCGCCGAATTCGGCGAACTCGCCGCCATCCTCGCCGCCGAGGAAGGCATCGCGGCGGTGGAAGTGAACATTTCCTGCCCCAACGTGAAGAACGGGGGCGTCCTGTTCGGCCAGGATCCGCACCTCGCCGCCGAAGTGACCGAATCGGTCAAGAAGCACGCCGGGAACCTCCCCGTGATCGTGAAGCTGTCGCCCAACGTGACGGACATCACGGTCATCGCCAAAGCGGTCGAACAGGCCGGGGCGGACGCGATTTCCTGCATCAACACCATCACCGGCATGGCGGTGGACGTGAAGACCCGCAAGCCCCTGCTCTCCAATGTGGTGGGCGGCCTGTCCGGCCCGGCGGTGAAGCCCGTGGCCCTGCGCTGCGTCTGGCAGGTCTGCAACGCCGTCAAGATTCCGGTCATCGGCATCGGCGGCATCACCTGCGCGCAGGACGTGCTGGAATTCATCCTCGTGGGCGCGCACGCCGTGCAGATCGGGATGATGAACTTCGTCCGTCCCGATTCCGCGTTCCGCATCGCCGAGGAGCTGCCGCATCTCTGCCAGCAGCTCGGCATCAAGAGCCTCGCCGAATTCCGCGGCACCTTGCAGTTGTAAATTACCGGGCGGAAACATGTGGGAGGGGCGGGGGAACCTTTCTGAATAAAGGCTTCCCCCGCCCCTCCCACACCCTCCCCACCCCTTCCAAAGACTTTCAACGTCGCGGACGCCAAGGCGCAACATATTTTTCTACTTGAATAAAGATGCCAATATGTTTCTTTATGGTAACATATTGGCGTTTCACTGGACTCCTTGCGCGCCGCCTCCCCACCAGTCGAAATTTTTGCGGGAGGGGCGCGGGGGGGGGGCCAATTTTTTAAAAAAGGCCACCCCCCCCCACCGCCAAAAAAAAAAACCCAACCCCA
>CAUHBW010000299.1 GCA_959604115.1 uncultured Bilophila sp.
CACCTTGCCCAGCAGTCTCCTTCCGATGCTTGCGCCGAAACCTTCCGCTTTGGGTTCTGGCTCCGTGGGGGAGGGGACAGCTCCCTCCCCCGTCTGTTCATTCCGTCCCGCATCGGATGTGCTTGGTTCGACAGGTACGGCTGTCCCGACAGTCTGCGGGGGAATGGCGGGGTGATCAGGTCCACTGTCCATCCCCCACGCGGAAAGGATGCCGTTGAGCGTTGTTTCTGTTGCAACCATGTGAACCTCTTATAAAAAAACTTCCGGAACACAGGTGGATCACTGGCGGTCAGTAAACGGTCAGCAATTTTTTTTGAAGTAACAAGTTGAATTCATGCTTCTTTTTTATGATTTTTTGTCTGGATCACTGGTCAGCGAAAATAAAAGAAAAAATCATACGCGCACACGCGCACCCACGCACGCGCATATATACGCGCGCGGGTGCGCGCATGTACGCGCGGAATTTTTTCCCGAAAATCAGTGACCACCACAAAACATACTGGCATAACTGACGATACGCGGTCAGCGGTTCACTGACCGCCAGTGATCCACTTGCGCGATGAAAACTTGTTTGTCCTGTGTTTACAGTGAGTTGAAGCATGGAGCCCCCTGTATTTTTTACTGACCGCTTTTGTGACCACCCACTCCCGTCATTTGTCGGGGATACGGGGAAAACGCCCATTGCCCCGATTTTACGCCAAAAGGGGCCGTACAGACGTTTCGGCTCTCTGGCTGCATCCAAGGTCAAATCAGGCGCAAACATGGCTGCACGCGCCTTCTAGAGGCTGTTTGCGAAACCGTTGGTCAGGGAAATGCCGGAGACGCGCTGCGGGCGTTTGCCCTCGACTCGCGGACGGTAGACCTTGACCGCGACCTCGCGCAGCTTGCGGGTCGCCGTTTCCAGCTCTTCGATGAAGTTCTCGCGGTTCAGCGGCTTGTAGCCGCCTTCCGTGCAGTAACTCTTGTACGCCTTGTACAGTTCCTTGAGGTCTTCATCATAGCCGTCTTCAAGCGTGCATTGATCCTGCACAAAGGCCATCACCGGATTGTTGTACCGACGGTATTTCATGATGAATTCCGTGGTTTCATCGCAGGATGTAAACCGTTTGTTCTTCATCAGCCGATGCAGTCCGAGCACGGCCCACGCAAAGATGCCGTCAAGTTCGGACATCAGCTTGCTTTCAAGGTCGTTGTCCATCGTCGGATCGTCCTCCAGAAACTGCCGCTTGAACTGTACTGGAAGAATGCGCCGGAAGAATCCGTCGGAGTTGTCGAGCACGCGCGGTTTTTTGTTCATGGCATAGGCCAGCTTGCAGTATGGGCGAAACTCGAAGCTGTCCTTGTGCTTGAAGCTGGCCTGTATCGGGTCTCCGGTGACGACGTTCTTGAAAAACTCGCTGTTGGTTGCCTCCGCGCTGAGTTCCGCGCCGACGTTGAGCATCTTGCGGAACAGCGACGCCCGCTGGAACTGGTCTTCAAGTCCGGCGATGGTCACGGCGGAGCAGTTCTTTTGCCCGACAAGCGCCCGCATGATGCTGATCACCTTGCTTTTCCCGTCCGCGCCGGGGCCGAGCAGAAGGAGTGCCTTGCCCATGGTGGTGTCCCGGGTCATGCTGTAGCCGATGAACTCCTGAAGCTGCATGATGACTTCCGGCGTCTGCACGGTTTCGTCGAGGAACCGCAGCCAGCGTTCCGGTTTTGGTGGTTTTTCGCCGTGCCACGTCACGCCGAGCTTGACCGTGGCGAGAAAGTCCCGGTCATGCGGGATGAACTCCAGCGTGCGCAGGTTGAGCATCCCGTTTTCAAGGCAGGCCCAGTCTTCGCGGTCGTCCAGTTCGCGCCCGCTGGGCATGGAAGCCAGCGCCAGCACCAGCGAACACGCGCCGTTCACGCGCGAAGCCGTGGCCTCGTCGCCAAGCGCGATGATGGCCTCGCGCTTGAGCTGCTCCACGCTCCAAGGTTCGAAAAAGCGGCCTTCCCAGCGGTAAAGCTGGCCCGATTCGTCGTGGTAGAGCATGGGGAAGTGTTCGGCGAGCCAGTCCGCCAGCAGCTTTTCCCGGAACGACAGCCGCCCGTTCACGCCGCTGTCGAAAAAGCGCATGAAGCCGACGCAGGAGGCGGCTTCCGGCTCTCCGGACACGGCAGCCTTTTCCCGCCGCTCTCTGGCGGCCCCGACAAGCGTCATGAACTCTCCGACGCCCTTCCTGTGTCGGACAAAGAAGTCGGTCAGGTCCTGCCCGTGGTCGTCCGGCCATTCTCCGTTTTCCCGGCCCATGAAATCTGGCCATTCCAGCCGGAATACGATGCAGCCGGCAAGTGTCAGGTTCTTTTCCGCCTTGTCGGCGTAGGCCTGCCCCGGCTTGTCCGCGTCGTAGCAAAGCAGGATTTCCCGGCCCGCCAGCGCGTTGAGGTGCGACTTCGGCCATACGTCCGGCTTGCCCGTCTGCGTAATCGCGTTCAGGCCGTGGGAGCGGGCGCAGATGCAGTCGGCCTCGCCTTCGCACAGGATGACCAGCCCCTCGCGGAGCGTGGACGCCGCCGGAAACAGCATGGCCGAGCCGTGGCCCTTGCCCCAGCTCATGATCTTGGCGGGCGCGCTTTCCGGCTTGCCCAGCGGGTAGTAGACGCGGATGTTGCGCAGCACGCCTTTCTCGTCGCGGATCGGGATGGCCACGCGGTCGCGCTCGCGAATCGGGAAGGTTTCGTGCAAGTTCGACTTGCGGCGGAAGTGCGAAAGCGCGCGCACGCCGAGGGCGTCCAGCGTTTCCCGCGTCCAGCCGCGCCGCCGGGAAAGCTCGCCCATCATGGCGTCGGAAACCGGCTCCATGACGCTGAGTACGCTTTCCGGGATTTCGCCGGGGAGCTTCACGTCCACCCGCGCCCGGAGCTGGCCGGGCGTCCTGCGCGGAGCCGGAGCCATGCCTTCCTGCGCGTAGTCGCGCTTGAAGGCCCGCAACCCGTCCGCCGAGCGCACGGGATAGCCCTTGACCTTGCACCACAGGTCCACAAGGTCGCCGGAGTCCGTGCAGGCCGCAAAGCACTTGAAGACGTCCGTCCGTCACGTTGTAGCCAAAGGACATCGTGCGGTCGTCGTGGAACGGACAGAGGCCGTTAAGCCAGTCGCCGTCTTCCTGCTGCACGACAAAGAGCGTCCGCGCGATGCGGTCGCGGGTTTCCGCCGTGAGGTTGTGTTGCGCCCAGCCCATCACATCCCCCAGTTGTCCGGTATCGGCGGACACGTTTTCCCTTCCGGTACGCGGGCGCACCGCGAGGGCTGGAAGCACCTCCAGTTCATGCCGCAGGACGAGGCCGCCAGACGCGCGTTCATGCGCGCGCAGTCGAGCAGCGCGTGCTCCGCCATCCAGCCTTCGATTTCCGAAACCGGACCGACCGGCGGAATCGCCGTGGCTACGGGAACGGGTGTCCCCCGCGTGGGCTTTTTCTTCGCCGGTTTCGGCGCAATGACGGGTGCGGGCTTCGTTTCTTCAAACGACGGCGCGAGGCGATACAGCCCCTTCGCGATTTTCCAGACCTGCGCGCAGTAGGCGCGGGAACAGGTCGTGCGCGTCGTGAATTTCTGCCGTCCGCACACCGGGCAGTTGCCGAACCTCTTCCCGAACCGCTCGCCCGCCAGAAGCTGGGCGTAGAGCGAAAGCATGTCGGGGTTGTCGAGGGTCACATCGGGAACAACTTTTGTCGTCATCGCCAGCCCTCCCGGTCAATCCTGTTGCATACGCGGGCAAGCACTCCGGCAGCCATGCGCATCGCAAGCCAGCGCAACGGGGGGCACCAGCGCAGACGCTCGGCAATGTCCGACTGGCAGTAGTAAGAAAAAATGACGGCGTGCAGGTTCACACGCACCGTTTTGGGCTCTTCGCCGCGCTCCATAAGTTCCGCAACAATCCGGTCATGTTCTTCGGAAACCTTTGAATAGCGGGAGAGGCAGGCGGCGAGGTCAATCTTTTCGGCCGCCGTCAGCACATGATACCGTCTGTCGATGATTCGGATTTCCTGAAGCGCGTGAAGGGCCAGCTTCCAACTCTGAAACACGTCTGCGTGGATGCGTTCGTTGAGCGTGCTCATGCCGCCACCTCCACGGACAGGGACTTGCCGTAGATACGCCAGCGGACACGGACGTCCGGCGGCAGGGGCGCGGGCAGGCCACGCAGGGCGGCCACGGCCTTGTGCTGCCCGGAACGGGCAAGCTTGTGGAGCAGTTGATGCAACGGAAGGGCCCCGGCGCACATTCCGGGCCGGGAGAGAGAAAAGAGGAGAAACATAAGCCACCTGATCTTTTTGAGGGGATTGGAAAACAAAAAAAGGCGGAACAACGCTCCCCGGCCGATCAGTGGCCGCCGAGTCCTCACGGATTCTCGGACGTTGTTCCGCCAATATGTAACCGCATCCCACGGACGAAAGGTCCGAGGTGCTTCGGTGGCAGAAACAGAAAACGCCGCAATTTTCTCCAGCGTGGGGCGCTGGTGAAGGCTTCGGCAAGCCTCTGATCGTTTAGGGGAGTTCAGATTGCCCGGAATCCGCGCCGGAGTCAAGCCCCCCGCGAGTAGCACGGAAGAGGAACGGAGAGCAGGCAGGCCATGCCCGAAGCGGATAGCAACAGGGTAGCAGAAAGGTAGCAAGTGGCGGGCACGGAAACGCTGAAACCCGCCGCAGGGTAGCAATAGGGTAGCAAAACGAGGAAAGGGTCTACACTCGTTAGAGTGTAAACCCTTAAAATATTTGGTGGGACGTGCGGGGGTCGAACCTGCGACTCTCTGCTTAAAAGGCAGATACTCTACCTACTGAGTTAACGTCCCGTTCCGAATTTGAGTTGATACGCTTGAGAGGCCGTGCTGTCAAGGGGAAAATGCTTTTTCCCGGAAAAAACGCTTGTGTCCGTCCGTTTTTGGAGGCGGACGGCGCGGAATGCCTATCCACCGAGATAGGCGGCTTTGACCTTTGGGTCCTTGAGGAGTTCCTGTCCGGGGGCCTCGGCGACGACGCGGC
>CAUHBW010000300.1 GCA_959604115.1 uncultured Bilophila sp.
TCGTCCACCTGCGCGGGCTGGAACCGTCCGCGTCCGCCAATATCTCCAGTGTTCCCGCCGGTGCGCCAACCGACGCGTTTGCCGGAAACGCCGCGCGGGAACGGTTCCCTTCCCGGCTCCCCCCTCGGCTCCCGGACCTGCTCCGGCGGTTCGGGCCGCGCCCCCGCGACCACAAGTCGCTCCGGCTCATGCCCCCGGACCGCCTCGACGCGGTGACGCACCCGCTCTGGAAGGCCGGATTTTCGGGCGTCCTCAACCTTGAGGTGTTCGCCTTCGACGACTTCATCGCCTCCCACGCCGCGCTCCTGCGCTCGTGGGAACGCTATGCGGAGACGTCTCTGAAAAGGGAAATCCCCGGCGGCGCATAGCCCAACGCGGCATGGATTCCGCCGCAGTCAGCCCTCCGGCGGAACGGACTTCCGGCAAGAGAATCCCTTCAGGGGAAACCTGATCCAATAAAGCGCAACATTCTGCCGAACAAGGAGAACCATGAACGGAAAACCGGATTTGACCCTCTACCTCGGCGGCACGCGGAGCGGCAAAAGCGCGCGGGCGGAAGCGAAGGCTCTGGAATCGGGCGGGCCGGTGCTCTACGTCGCCACCGCCGAAGCCCGGCCCGGCGACGCCTCCATGACCGAACGCATCCGGCGGCACCGCGCCCGGCGTCCCGCAAGCTGGCGCACGCTCGAATGCCCCCTCGGCCTCGCGGACCGCATCGCCGCCGAACTCGCGGCCTTCGCCGTGCCGCCGGAAGCCGGATCGCCCCAAGCCGCCTCGCCGGAGGCCGCTCCATCCGAAGCCGGGACGCTTTCCGGAGCGACGCCCACGATCCTGCTGGACTGCGTGACGCTGTGGGTGTCGAACATCCTGTTCAGCCTGCCGGACCCGGAGGAGCCGCAAGCCTTCGAGGCCGCCGTCCGCGCGGAGGTGGACGCGCTCCTCGATCTGATCGGGCGTTCCGGGTGCCGCTGGGTGCTGGTGTCCGGCGAAACCGGCCTCGGCGGCATCGCCCCCACCCTGCTGAGCCGCAACTACCACGACGGCCTCGGACTCGCCAACCAGCGCATCGCCGCCCGTGCGCGCGACGTCTTCCTCGTCGTCGCCGGACGCCTGCTGCGGCTTGAGGAGTAGGACGCCGTCTCGCCGGGTTCGGCGCGCCTTGCCGTCGGCGGGGCCTTCTTGCCCTCTTGCCGACGCCCCGACGGCCCGGCGGGACTTGCCAAGCGTTCCAAACGTCACTATCCTGAACGCAGGAAGGGCGGCGAATGCGTCAACACCCGCCGCCCCGTGTGGGGCACGTCCCCCGCGAATCACCTGGAAGTGTTTCACAGTTTTGCGCCCCGTAGGAACTTCACCTCCTACGGGGCGACCGCGTCTAGAGGTTCATGAAATGAACCGCCACAGCCGCGAGAACGGCGGCAAGCCAAGCTGCCGGCACGTCCCGGAGGAAGTGTTCCCTGGGGCACCTCCTTTCGGGAGGCGCGCCCCACGACCTTCTTCTAACGGCTCCCCTCTCCCTTGTCCATGCCGAGGCGGACGCCCCCCAGACCGCAATCCCGCGATAGCGGCTTTCCCCTCGGCAAGCGCGCCGGACCAGCCGCCCGGCACCCCGATTCTACGCTATCCAGACTCTTCGCCCCTCAGGAATGCCGCTTCCTGCGGGGCGGCCGCGTTTGGAGGTTCCTGCGGTCCTGATACGGATCATTCTGTAGATGTCCCGAACACGGCGGATTCGTTGGACAAACAAACAGCGTGAAGGGCGGAAAGCTGTTCCTTTGCGTACATGGCGAAACGGCGGCGCGCATGGCGTTTTTGCTTCAACATATTGATATTAAACATGATTTTTGCAAAAAAAGGACGCCGGAGGCCTCGGCGTTCCCCGTGCGCGAAAAAAGAATCCGGGCTTCGGCGGGAAATCAGGACGCCGTTTCGGCGGCTTACGCGATTCCGTGTCGGCAAGTGCGCTTTTTCACTGATATTTTTTTGCCGTTCGCCTTGACCCGCAAGCGTCTTCCCGATATAGGATCAAAGAAAACCCCTCCCTCAACCGCGCGGAACGATCATGAACAGACGCCTGTCTCCGCATATCCTGCTCCTGCTCGCCATGCTCATGCTGGCGGCGGGCTGGTGTCCGCGCGCCGAGGCGGGAGAAGCCGTCGCCCACGGCGGCCCGGCTTCAATCGATCAGGTCGTCCCCGGCGGGCGGGATCTGCCCCTGCTGGTGGAGGCGCAGCCGCGTCTGCCGCAGGTCCGCGAACTCTCCCGGAAGGACGGGCAGGAACAGCCCGCCGTCTTCCGTCCCGTACAGCCCTGCCTCGCCCCGCCTCTGGTTGCGACGGACACCGGACGCCCTTCCACGGACTGCGTCCCTCCGCGCCCCTCGTGGCGGGGCCTCGTCACTTTCCCTCTGCCTCCCCCCTCCTGCTAGGCGTTTCCGGCCCCGCGCCGGACGCCCCTTCCGTACCCAGCGGCAACATTCCCCAACGGGCATCAGGAACCCTTGCGCGCGCCGGACAGTCCCCCTCTCGCGGGGGAGCGGCTCCAGTGCGGCCTTTGGCGCGCGCCACGCAGGAGGAACACCATGGAAGCGACCAGGAAGCCTCTCTACAAGTCACTTTATTTTCAGGTTATCTGCGCGATCATCCTCGGCATCGGCCTCGGGCACTTCGCGCCCGAAACGGCGCAGTCCATGAAACCGCTCGGCGACGGCTTCATCCGGCTCATCAAGATGGCCATCGCGCCGATCATCTTCTGCACCGTGGTCCTCGGCGTCGCGGGCATGGAGGACATGAAGAAGCTCGGACGCATCGGCGGCAAGGCGCTCCTCTATTTCGAGGTCGTCACCACCGGCGCGCTGATCATCGGCCTGACCGTGGTGAACACCCTCAAGCCGGGCGCGGGCATGCACGTGGACCCCGCCAGCCTCGACGCCGCCAGCATCGCCAAATACACCGCCGTGGCCCAGCACCACAGCTTCATCGACTTCATGATGAACATCATCCCGAGCACCCTCGTGGACGCCTTCGCCAAGGGGGACATCCTTCAGGTGCTGCTGATCTCGCTGCTCTGCGGCGCGGCCCTTTCCGCGCTCGGCACCCGCGCTTCGGGCATCGTCGGGCTTATCCGGCAGGCGTCCTCGACGCTGTTCGGCATCATCAACATCATCATGAAGCTCGCCCCCGTCGGCGCGTTCGGGGCCATGGCCTTCACCGTGGGCAAGTACGGGCTCGGCACCCTCGGCTCGCTCGGCTACCTCATGGGCAGCTTCTACCTGACCTGCCTGCTGTTCGTCTTCGTGGTGCTGAACCTCATCGCCCGCGCCGCCGGTTTTTCCCTCACGAAGCTGGTGCGTTACATCGCCCACGAACTCTGGCTCGTGCTCGGCACCTCGTCTTCGGAATCCGCGTTGCCGACCCTGATGGCGAAGCTGGAGCACATCGGCGCGCGCAAGGACATCGTGGGCATCGTGGTCCCGTCCGGCTACTCCTTCAACCTTGACGGAACGTCCATCTACCTGACGATGGCGGCCATTTTCATCGCGCAGGCCCTCGGCATCGAGCTGTCCCTCAAGGAAGAAATCACCCTGCTCGCCGTCCTGCTCCTGACCTCCAAGGGCGCGGCCGGCGTCACCGGGTCCGGCTTCGTGACGCTCGCCGCGACGCTGGCGACCATGCCGACCATCCCGGTCGCGGGCATCGCGCTCATCCTCGGCGTGGACCGGTTCATGTCCGAAGCCCGCGCGCTGACCAACCTCGTGGGCAACTCCGTCGCCACCCTCGTCGTCGCCAAGTGGGAAGGCGCGCTCGACATGGACCGCCTCCACGCCGAACTCGACCAGCCCACCGAAATCGAAGAGGAACCGCTGCTTCCCGACGACGGCCTGTTCCAGCCCGCCACGGTCGAGGAACGGGCGTAGCCCGCGCCTCTCCCGCAGGACGGGCACCCGCGCGCCGTTCCGCAACCTCTTCTCAACCCTGAAAATCCCGGCGTCCCACATGGACGTTCCGCCGGAAAACAATCCGCAACGAAAAAAGGGGGCTTCGGCCCCCTTTTGCTGCGGAAAAATGTCCGGCTACCCCTTTTCGCGCAGCATCTGTCCGACGCTCGGGAAGACGGCGGAGGCGGAAGCCCGGACCTCGGGGGCGGCATTGGCGACGGCGTATCCCTTGAAATGCGTAATCATGGGGAGGTCGTTCCTGTCGTCTCCGATGACGAGAACCTCATCGGCGTCGCCCCAGCGGCGGAGCCGGAGCAAATGTTCCATGCCCGCGGCCTTGCTCACGTCCGGGGCGGTGACGTCGATGCAGATGTTGCTGAAGTGGACGCCCGCGCTTTCGCCGCAGGCTTCGGAGAGCGCCTTCGACCACGCCACGGATTCTTCGGGCACGGCGTAGGCGAGGCTGATCTGATGGAGGCCCGGCAGCCGGAGCGCGTCGGCGGGCGACAGCCGTGGGAGCACGTACTCCTTGACAATCCAATATTCGGTCTTGTCCGCGTGCGTAAAAATCGAGGTGCCCGCGAAGAACGCGCACTGCGAACAGGCCGCCATGCCCGGATGCGCCATCACCTCGGCGCGCACCGCTTCCGGGAGGGCCGCGCAGTACACGTCCCGCGCCCGGTCGTCGCAGATCATCGCGCCGTTGTTGCAAATCAGAAAGTCGTACGGGATCGCCAGCCGTTCCACGTCCCGGAGCAGCGTGTTCCGCCCTCGGCCCGTCACGATGCCGAAGGCGTTCCCCGCGCGCCGCCAGTCCGCGATCGCCTCAAGGTCGGACGCGCTCACCGCCCCGTCACGGTACAGCGTTCCGTCAAAGTCGCATGCCGCTATCTTCATTGCGCTTCCTCCTTTTCTCGTCTTAACGCATGCCGGGAGGAAAGGAAAGTGAAGGAACGTGGGGGAAATTTGGGGAAGGGGGAGGGAACCCTTCTGAAGAAGGGCTTCCCTCCCCCTT
>CAUHBW010000301.1 GCA_959604115.1 uncultured Bilophila sp.
GACCCCGTGTATGATGCCGTTCGCGAGGCCCGACGCGAGGAAGACCCCGATCTCCCGCAAGGCGTTTGGGAACGCGAGTGCAAGCGCGCGGACTGGGCGCTGGCCCTCTCGCTGGCTCTCGGCGCGCTGCGGGAGCGGACCAAGGAATTGCAGCTTGCGGGGTGGGCTTGCGAAGCCGCGCTCATGGAACACGGGTTCGCGGCTCTGGCGGGCGGGCTGCGCATGGTTGCCGGTTTGTGCTCCGCATTCGGGGATTGTCTCCATCCGCAGGCCGAGAACGGCGATCAGGAGGCGCGCCTTGCGCGGTTCGCATGGCTTGACGCCACGCTTGCCGAACGGGTGTCCTCCCTGCCGCTCACCGAGCCCGCGCCGGGAACCTCCGAAACCTGTTCCTATGCGGACTGGCTCCGCATGGAGCACCATGAGCGTCTTCAGAACGGAAACGGCAAAAAAAACGGCAACGGGGCGCGGGGTGCCCGCGACGTCCTCGACGCCGCCGGGATGCGTACGTCTCCGGCTTTCCACGCCGCGCTCCATGCGGACGTGCGGGAGGCGCTGGCGGCGTTGGACGCCCTGTTTCTGGCTGCGGACAGCCTCTGCGGGGAACAGGCCCCCAGCTTTCACTCCCTCCGCGAACGGCTGGAGCGCATCGACGAGCGCGTTCTGGCGTGGCATCCAGTCCCGCTTGGGGGCGGCCTCCCGGAAACGGCCCCCGTTTCGGCGTCTTCTTCATCTGGACCTTGTTCACTCGAATCTTTTCCCTGTCCGGCTTCGCGCGCGGAGGCGTACGCCATGCTGTCCAGCATTGCCGAATACCTCATGCGCACCGAACCCCACAGCCCCGCGCCGTGGCTGGTGAAACGGGCCATCGCGTGGGGCGGCATGCCGCTGGCTGCGTTGCTCGAAGAACTGCTCGGGCAGGGGGAGAACCTCGCTTCCATCAAAAAGCTGTTGGGGATGACGAAGGAATGAGTACCTTGTAATGTGCGCCGCTTGCCCACTGTGACCGGCAAGGGCGTCCAAGGAGCGAATGTATGGGAGAGTCTATCCAGAAGCGATTGGGCAGAGTGCGCCCGCCGCGCGTGCAGATCACCTACGATGTGGAGATCGGCGACGCGATCGTCAAGAAGGAGCTGCCGTTCGTCATGGGCATCATCGCGGACCTCGGCGGCGACCCTGCGGCGCGCGACGAGAAGGATCCGAAGATTCCGCCGTACAAGGAACGGGCGTTCGCGGCCGTCGATCGGGACAACTTCGACGCGCTGATGAAAGACGTCACCCCGATGCTCCGGCTGACGAAGTTGCCCCGCATCATCGGCGGCGAGTGCGGCTATGCGCCCGACGTTTCCGACGCGGAGGTGCGCAAGGCGATCACTTCCGCGGCGGAGCCGAACTTCGCCTGCACCCTGCGGTTCGAGAAGCTGGACGATTTCGCGCCCGGCAATCTGGTGCGGCAGGTCGAATCCCTGAACACGTTTTTTGAACGCCGCAACCGGTTGCAGGATCTCGCCGCCAAACTGGACGGCAACGACGCCTTGCAGGAAGCTCTGAGAGGACTCCTGTTCCCCGATTCGTCGGGAGCGGGCGGGGATGAATCGCTGAAGCCCCTGCAGGCCGAGCTGGAGGCCGCCAGAAAGGCGCTTGAAGAGGCCGGTGACGAAGAGAAGGCGGCGAAGCGGCAGGCCGTCGCAGACGCCGAGGCGAAGCTGGAAAAGGCGCGGGCTGCGTCGGGCGAGTCCGTGGACCGGAACGGCATTATCGCCATGATGGTGCGCCAGACCGGGGACGACTTCGAGGACAAGCGGCAGCAAACGGTCGCCGAAGAGCGTCTCGACGCCTGTCTGGCGGAACACAAGGAAGCGGCCTTTACGCTCCCCAAGAGCGAGAGCGTGGTGGACATGCTTTCGGAGCGCGTCGCCGGAAAGGATCGCCTCCTCGCCCTCCAGATGGACGAAATCCTCCACGCCCCGGCCTTCCAGACGCTGGAGGCGACTTGGCGCGGCCTGCATTACCTTGTCTTCAATACCGAAACAAGCGACAGGCTCAAGCTCCGGCTGTTCAACGCCGCGTTTGCCGAACTGCGTTCGGATCTGGAGCGGGCCGTGGAATTCGATCAGAGTCTGCTGTTCAAGCGCGTGTACGAGGAAGAATACGGCACGTTCGGCGGCGAGCCGTACAGTTGCCTGCTCCATGTCCACGAATACGGCATTTCCGCCGTGGAACTCGGCGTGCTCAAGAAGATGGCCGAAGTGGCCGCCGCCGCGCACACGCCCATGATCAGCGCCGCGAGTCCGCACTTCTTCGGCATGGAGAGCTTCACCGAGCTGCCCCTGCCCCGCGATCTGCACAAGATTTTCCAGAGTGCGGACTACATCGAGTGGCGGAGCTTCCGCGAGACGGACGACGCCCGGTACGTTTCCCTGTGCCTGCCCCATATGCTGATGCGTCTGCCCTACGGGATGGACACCAATCCCGTGGAGGCCTTCGCCTATGAGGAGTCCGTGGAGGGCAATGCGCCGGATAAGTACCTGTGGGGCAACGCGGCCTTCGCCCTTGCGGGCTGCGTGACGGCGGCGTTCGCCCGGTACGGCTGGACGGCGGCGATCCGCGGCTACGAAGGCGGCGGGGCCGTGGAGGAACTGCCGATCTACAAGTACATGCAGTCCAACGGCGAAAAGGTGGCCCTGTGCCCCACCGAGACGAGCATCACCGACCGCCGGGAAAAGGAATTGTCGGATCTCGGCTTCATCGCGCTGATCTACCGCAAGAATTCGGACAAGGCCGCCTTTTTCAGCGGGCAGACCATACAGAACCCGCCGGCCTACTCCACGGATTCGGCCAACGCCAACGCCCGGATTTCGGCGCGGCTTCCCTATCTGCTCAACGCGTCGCGGTTCGCGCATTACGTCAAGGCGAACATGCGCGACAAGGTGGGCTCGTTCATGACTCAGGACAACGTGTCAAAATACCTCAACAACTGGATCAGCCAATACGTCCTGCTCTCCGACGACGCCGGAGAGGAGATCAAGGCCCGCTACCCTCTGCGCGAGGCGCGGGTGGACGTGACCGAGGACCGCAGCAATCCGGGCGCGTACAAGTGCGTCATCTTCCTGCGTCCCCATTTCCAGCTGGAGGAGCTCACCGCCAGTATCCGGCTGGTCGCCGAACTTCCGCCGCCCGCGGCCTGATGACGGTGTTTCCGGCGGCTTCCCTCCGGGGACGTCCCTCAGGGAGGCCGCGACGCAGACGTTTTCCCCCATACCCTCAGGGAGTCATTCATGTCCACGAATACTTTTCTCAAACTGGGCGACATCACGGGCGAATCCACCATCAGCGGGTACGAGGAGCAGATCGAGCTGGTGAACTTTTCAAACGGGTTCCATCAGCCGACCTCGCCGATCCGCAGCAGCACCGGCCCCACCACGGGACAGGCCGTGCATTCCATGATGAACGTGACCAAATATCTCGACAGCGCATCCCCCAACATCTGCAAGGCCCTGTGGAGCGCGACGGTGATGGACGAGGTCACGCTGACCTGCTGCCGCATGGACAACGACACCCCCATCGCCTTCCTCGCCATCAAGATGGAAAACGTGGTGGTGGCCTCCTACAACCTGAACGGCGGCGGCGATTTGCCGTACGAGAGCATTTCGCTCAATTATGCGGCGATCACCTACACCTACATCAAGCAGAAGGAAGAGGGCGGCTCGGAAGGCAACATCGCCGCCGGCCATGACCTCAAGACGAACAAGGTTTCCTAAGGAATCGCCATGAGCGCGGATATGCCCGTCCCTCTGCTGTCCCGGCTCGCGGGGTTCGCGGAAGGCCCGACCCTGTCGCGGGAGGCGTTCCTGTCCGCCGTGGAGCTGGACGTCATGGAACTGCTGAACACTCGCGCGCCGCATCGGGAAGCCGGGAGGCGGGCGTCTCCGACCTCTCTGGATTACGGCGTGCCCGACTGGAGCGCAGCCCCGGCGGACGGACGCGAGGTCGCCGCTCTGGTGGCGGAAACGTTGCGGGCCTTCGAGCCGCGGTTCAAAGGAGTGCGGGTAACGCCCGAACCCCGAGGCGAACGGCTGTTCCTCCGGGTGGAGGCCGTGCTTGCCGGGAAACCGGCGGGGCTCCTGCTGCAATGCGACGGCGGGCTGTTCGCCGTGTCCCCCGACGAGGAGGGATGATGCGCGAAGATTTGGACGGGCTGTATCAGGAGGAGCTGCGCTCCCTGCGGGAGGACGCCGTCCGCTTCGCGGCGCGCAACCCCGGCATGGCCCGCCAGCTGGGGCTGGCCCGCGACACCATGCCCGATCCGCTTGTGGACAGGCTGCTGGAGTCGTGCGCATGGCTGACCGCGCGGGTGCGGGCCGATGCGCAAAATCGGCTTCCGCTGGTGTCCCACAGCCTGCTCGGGCTGCTCTATCCCCAGTTCGTGAGCCCCATCCCGTCCATCGGGGTGATGGAATGCGCCGTCAATCCCGCCGGGATCGCGGGGCTGTCCGAGGGCTTCAGCGTTCCTTCGGGAACTCCGATCCACAGTCTCGACGAGGACGGCGGCGCGCTGCGCTGGCGCACGGCGTGGCCCGTGACACTGCATCCCGCAAGGGTGGAGCGCGCCGAAATCCTGCCGCCCGCCTCGTGGATGCCGGTCTCGGCCCGCAGCGTGCCCGGCGTCCTGCGCCTGCGCGTTTCCGGCGCGGCGGGCCTGCCGCTGTCGAACTTCTCCCTGCCTTCCCTGCGCCTGCACCTCTGCGGCTCTCGTTTTTCCACCTTTCCGCTGTACGAGTGGACGCTCAGCGCGTGCCGGGACGTCATCATCGCGGACGACGCCGACGCGGACAAGCCGAAAACCCTGTCTCTCGGACCCGGGGCGTTGCGTCCCGTGGGATTCGGGCCGGGTGAGCTGCTGTTTCCCGAATCAGTCTACGCCCATCCGGGCTATCAGCTTTTGCAGG
>CAUHBW010000302.1 GCA_959604115.1 uncultured Bilophila sp.
AGGCTTGCGCCGCCGCGAGAAACCCGCTGCGGCTCATGCCCGCCAGCCTGGCCTTGGCGTCGATGCGTTCCAGTACGGTTTCAGGGAAGGAGACGTTGACGCGCACCAGACGCGTGGCGGGCACATCACAGGGAACCATCTGGTACAACGTGCCTTCGGGAAGCTCCATGCCCTCCTCCCGGCACCAGAGGGCGATTTTGTCTCTGGCCCGCGCCATGTCCGAAGCCTCGGGCAGAGCTTCCCGATCTTCCACCATGCACTTCGTCCTTCCGCGCAAGGCGTCCTGTGCGGCTGCAAAGGCGTCTTCCAGGGTGTCGCCCTGCGCAGCCAGTTCAAAATCGGCAAAGAGGACGGAGCATTGTCCGTCAGAAGGGATAAAAGCTGCAAAATAGGTCTTCATCCGTTTTTCCTCAACTTCACGCCGGATTGGCGCTCAATACTTTTGACGGCGAAAAGGCTCAGGTCTTTTTTGGGGTGTTGCACCGTGGTCTTTCCTTGTTTCGTGGGATGATTGAAGCGTCAGTGGCCGCCCTCGGTCGAGACGTGGTACCACCCGTCCCCCTGTAACGCCTTGATGACTTCCCTGCTGTTCATGGCAGAAAATATACACAAATTTTGTGTATAGCCAAGAACGCACACGCGACGCGATAAGGAAACGTTCCGCCTTTTTCACGCAGGAAGCCCCGGCCGGGAGGTGAACGGCCGGGGCTTTCGTGGGCGGGGCGGGATTGCGGCTACATGCCGGTCATCTGCGCGAACGCGAAGGGCATGAGCACGACGCCCCCGTAGGTTGTGCCCACGAATTTCTGGCGGAAGCTGGACAGTTCCGGAATGATGCGGCCCGCGCGCATCTTTTCGCCGAAGGCGAGCACGCCGGATTTCTGCCCGTTCACTTCCGGGGCGATGAGGAACACGGTTTCCCCGGCGGTCGCGCTGTGCAGCTCGGGCACGGTGACCATTTCGATGGCGCCGAAATACTTCTTCAGCATGTCCAGCACGCTGACGTTGAAGTCGGTGGCGGCCCCGAGGCGCACGCCCATTTCGGGGGACAGGCAGAGTTTCAGCGGGGTGTCCTTGTCGATGAGGCCGCCGGACTGTTCGGTGAGCTGCGCGAACAGGGCGAGGATATCGTTGTAGATTTGGACCGTGCTCTTGTCGGCCCATTTCGTGGAGTTGCCCGCGCCCGTGGCCCCGGCGGTGACGGCGGCGGGAAGGTTCGGATCGTTGAGGATGCCGTAGATTTCCTTGCCCGCGACCCCGCGCAGGTAGAAACGGTTCTGGTCGATGTCGATGACGTTGGCGGCGGCGCGCTGCTTGGAGGCCGCGAGGCCGACCTTCGCCGTGCTCGACATGGCGACCTCCATGTCCCCGTAGCTGATGGAGGTCTGGAAGACGTACTGCGGACGGGTCTGCCATTCGGAGTTCACGCCCGAGGCCGTGCCGTTGGCGTAGTCGCTGTAGGGTTCGGTCGTCCCGGTCATTTCGTCGACGCGCCACTTGGCGTACGGAGTGGTCCAGTCGCCCTTCTTTTCCTCGCCGAAGATTTCGCGGGCGCGCCGGGGCGCGGTCATGATTTCGATGACCATCGGGTCCACGTAGGCCAGCAGTTCGGCGGGGACGGTGGTGTTGGGCGTGGTGATGAGCGCGGCGTCCTGCGCGATGCGGGCGCGGTTTTCCGGCGTCGCCCACATCCGTCCGGTGGGGAAGACGAAGCCGTAGCGGGCGGCCTGTTCAAACGAGATATGAGGCATGCTTAGCTCCATTTGCTGATGATGACGGGTTCTCCGGCGGCGCCGGGGGTCTTGACCTTCCAGCCGGTGTCGAGGTGCGTGGCATCGGCGGCGCCGGTGCTGACGGAGCCGTCGGCGGTGGAGGCCAGCACGGCCTGCCCCACGGCGGCGGCGGTGGCGGAGACGGCCCAGTAGTCGCCCTTCACGGCGACGGTGAGCGCGGAGCCTTCGGGAACGCTGAGCGTGCCGTCGGACAGGACGTCGCAGTTCACGTAGTTGATGACGCGCTCCACGAAACCGAGCACGGCGGTGGCGGTTCCGGCGACGTTGGTGGCCCGCGTGTCGTCGGCGACGCCGGACGCGACTACGGGAAAGACGAACCGGCCCACGGGGAGTTCGACCGCCGCCAGCGGGTTCAGCGGGGTGTAGACGCTCTGGTCGGGCGTCGCCTTGTCGCCGGGGACGCCGGGGGCGTAGGAAAGGTTGACCTGTTTCTGCAAAGCCATGTTCGCCTCCTTACTCGGCGAGGGTGATGGTGTTGAGGCCGGAGAACGTGCCGTCGAGGCGGGCCGGGGCCGCGTCGCGGGCGAAGGACGCCGTGCCGGACTTTTGGCGGCGCAGGACGTCGATCATGCCGCGCCACGCCTGCCGGGGGTACTTGCGGGGGGTTTCCCCGAGCTGCTCCAGCGCGTAGCCGTAGACGTCGGACGCGGAGTCGAAGGAGAGCGGGTCAAGCTCCCCGACCAACCCGCGCACGTCGCGCACGGCGCCGGACAGCGCGCGCATGTGCTCCTGCGCTTCGGCGATGGCGGACGCCTTGATGCGGGCCGCGTCCATCGCGGTGAGCGGACGCGGGCGGCGACGGAACGCCCGGTCCTGCGCCGCGCCCTTGTCGTCGGGGTCGGCGTCGCCCGTGGCGGGCGAATAGGCCAGATCGGCGAGGGAGTCCTCCAGCTTCTTTTTCTGTTCCGGCGTAAGGCCGGGGACGGAAGCGAGAATGCGCTCGACGGCGGCGTTCTTGTCCTCGTCGCCGGTCATGCCTTCGCGTTCGTGTTCGGCGTCGAGCTTGCGGCGTTCCCCGGGGTTGCGGACACGCTCCCCGCCGTACTTGGTCCCTTCGGCAAAGGCTCTGCTCTCCTGCGGGTTTTCGGCGTCGAGGCCGCAAGCGTCCATCGCCTTCCTCATGCCTTCGGACTCGTGCTCGCGGTCGAGCTTCCCACGTTCGTCCGGATTGCGCTCAAGTTCCTCGCCATACGTCACGCCTTTGGCAAAGGCGCGGGACTCCGTGGGGTCTTCGGCATCAAGCCCGCAGGCGTCCATCGCCTTTCTGGTTTCTTCGTCCATAGCTTCCTTTTTCTCGGGCTCTCCGTCCCCCGTGGTCCTGGAGTAAGCCAGATCGGAGAGGGAATCCGTCAGCTTCTTGACGTCCTCGGGGGCGAGCTTGGCGGACAGTTCGCCGACGAGCTTACGGATTTCCTCCGCCTTGTCTTCGTCTTCGGTGATGTCCACGATTTCGCCGGTCACGGGGTCAACCTTGTGCAGATCGATGATGGCCTGCGCAAGCTCCACTTCCTGCCTTTCGATGTCCGGGCCGTCGTCCTGCGCGCCCCGGAACCATTTCCTGAACTTGCCCATAAGCGTTCCTTTTTTCGTTGAAGTTGGTTGGGAGTCCGCGACCACCACGTCCGGCCCTGCCCGGCCTTCCTCGACCAGCGCGACGTGGTTGCCCCGGATGTTCCGCATGATGAAGTCGTAGGCCACGCCCTCGTGCGTCCCGGACGTGAAATCCGGGTCGTAGCGGTAGGCGCAGGAAAGCTCCCGGAAGGAACCGTCCTCGATGGCCTCGATGGCGGCCCGGTCCCAGACGGTGAGGGACGCGTCCACGTAGGGCGGATTCCAGACCGCGCCCGTACCCACCGCGCCCACGCGGGTGAGCTTTTCCGGCTCGTCCGCGCTGTCGATGTGGTGCTCGATGTGCAGCGGAAGCCCGGCCCATGTTTCAAGCGACGCCTGAAGTTCTTCCGGGTCGCGCAGGCCGTAGTAGACGGCCTCCGGGTCAAGCCCGGCCTCCCGCCAGCCCGGAATCTCCCGTCCGTAGTAGGGGTTCACCGTCGCCTTGGTGATGTGCGACGCCCCGACGTGCAGGAATCCGTTTTCGTCGGTTGCCCGCTGCGAGGGGGCCGCGTCGAAGGCGACGCCTTTGCCTTGATACATAGACTAGTCTCCAAATTCAGGGATGACGGCCCGATACGTACATTGGCACCCCGGAAGCTCGCCGCAAAGCACCTTGCGCTTCACGTCAGAGTCGTAGAGCCCTTCCGCGATGACGAACCTTTTCCCGTTCATGAGCTGGTGGGTATGGCGGCTTGTCTTCTTTCCCGGCACATGCACCCAGATGCCTTCGGTGATGCCGAGCTCTTTATCCTGCACCCGCTTAAGGGCCTCAGTCGCCTTATTGGACTGGTCGCGGGCAATGAATTCGGCCCGGCGCCGAGTGATCTCGTACCGCTTGTGGAGTTCGTCGGCGAGAAATTCCACATCCCGGCCCATGCTGGCGGATCGCTGTACAAGCCCCGTCACTTCCGTGAAATAGTGCTGCGGAATGGACTTGATGAGGTTGACATTTTCCTCGAAGAGAACCCGCGCCACGTCGCTCATGGCCCTGCTTCTATCCATCCTCACCGTGAAGCCCGCATCTTTTAAAGCCTGCCTCATGCCGGCTTCCGTGCGCCGCCTCGTACTGCCCACGAACTCCCGCGCAAAACTCTCCGCACTTTCCCTCCACCGCCTCGTCCAGTACCGAAACAGGCGCTTGAGGAGGTCTTGCAGGTCACTCGCCGGGGAATCCTGCGCGATGCGCGTTTCCTGCTTCCGGTACTCGGCGCGGAGCCACCAGACGACCGAACGCCGCATCTCGTCGAGAAGCGACACCAGCCGCTTCCGGTATTTCGCCCGGATGCCCGCATTGGGCTTGATGGCGCGGAGGATTTTAGGCATCAGCGGCCCCTTCGCCAACGAAACGGATATTTACAACCTCGAAGAAAGGGGCTATATTTTTTGCAAAAGCAGCATCGCTGCCATGAGTCGGCGTTTTTCTAGCGCCCCGGTTTTGCCCGGGGGTCGCGGGGGAAGATGCCGACTCTTTTTGCCTACGGTATTCGTACTCCCGCGTTCCTTCTCGCGTCAGGCTGTAAACCTGA
>CAUHBW010000303.1 GCA_959604115.1 uncultured Bilophila sp.
CCACAATGCCGCCCGAGTGGTGGATCGGCACGTTGGCGACGTGCTGTCCGAGCGCGGCGTCGTATCCGGCGTATCCGCGCCCGACGGGTGTTGAACTGAACATCCCGGTGATGGAACTGGTCAGCAGGCCGAGAATGCCGCCGATGAGCTGGTTGGTCGCCGCGTTGGCGGCCTGTACGGCAAGCTGGCGGGTCAGATTGGCGAAAAAGTCATCGGCGGCGAAACGGCCTTCGTCGAAAATCTGTGTCAGTGCCGAGCCGCCCACGTTGCCGATGGTCTGGAAGGCGTCCGTGAACAGGGTTTCCATCTGGCCGGCGGCGTCCGTCGCCGTGGAGACGTAGGAGAGCGACGCCCGCGTGATGCCGTCGTTCCAGCTGCGGGAGGATTCCAGCTGTTGCAGCTTCAGCCACTGCTGGATGTATTCTTCGGAAATGCCGACGTTCTTGCGGAGGTTTTGGGCCTGCGCTTCCAGCAGTTTGTTGTTGTAGGTCTGCGCGCTGCCGAACAATCCCGCCTGCTTGTACAGATCGCGGTAGAACTCGGAAGCGGCCTGCGCGTCCTTGATCTGCGATTCTTTTTCCTTGGCGGCGGTATATTCGTTGACCTTGGCGGTGACGGTTTCCTGCGCCACGCCGAGGGAGAGCAGCTTGCGGGTGAGTCTGTCCGCCTCTCTGTCCAGCTCCATCTTGTTGACGGTCCGCCAGTCCCCGGACAGGCGGGCGACGGATAGCGCCACGTCGTTAAGAGCTTCCGACTGCCTGCGGATGTTGTCGGCGTTGGCGGCTTCCGCGTAGCGTCCGGTCACTGTCGTCAGCTCGGAGAGCGACAGTCCGGCTTCCTTGCCGCGTTTGGCGATTTCGGCGAGCTTCTTGTCGAGCTTCACGCCGAAGGCTTCTTCGCCGTTGTTGAGCAGTCCGGCGATTTCCGCTTCCACGCCCTGCAAATACGTCTTTGCCGACTCCGCTTTTGATGCGCCGGCCTTTGTTTTTTTGGGGGGCGTGTAGGCCTCCCCGGCAAGGGAAAGCAGCTCGGAGATTCCCGGCGTCAGCAGTTCCTTGTTCCCGGCCATAACGCCCTTGATAGTATCCGTGGAAAGCCCTATCCCGCTTTTAAGCTCTTCAGCCTTGTAGCGTTCAACACCTTTTAATGTTTTGACATAGGCTTTGAATTTCAGTTGCTCTACGGCACTTTCAAAACGCTTTGGGTCAATTTTGCTCAATTCCACCACGAGGTTGTTGACGCCGGAGGCCGCCGCGTTGGCGCTGGCTCCCACGTTGTCCATGCCCGCGGCCATATCTGCGGAACGTTTGGTTGCCTCTTCCTGCGCTATCCGCGTCGCGATGATCGGGTCAACAACCTTTTCAATGGCTTTCGAGGCTTCGCCTGTCTTGTCATACTGAACAGCAAGCTCCATCAGCTCTTTTTTGATCTGTTTCATCTGTTCCGATGATGTCGAAGCTATTGCCGTATCGCTCAGTGGAAAGATTATTTTCCGTAGTTTTTCTTCAAAATCATCGGGAACGCTGTCAAAAACATTGTACCATGACGGGAGCATCTCATCGAGAATGCCCTTGTACACGGAATCGTTGGACACTCCGCCAGCCGTCTGTTTCCTGAAACTCTCCGCAAGCTGTTTTTGCTCGAACGCAAGTTGTGTTGCGCCCATTTGCTTGAGCTTTTCCCTGTAGCTTTCCAGTGCACTTGCTGCTGTCCCAGCGTTGTCGCTGACCAGCATGAGCGCGTCGGCGTGTGTGCGGGCAAAGGCTTCCGCCTCGCTCTCGCGCGTGGCCAGATAGCCGAGTCCGGCGGTCAGCGCCGTCACCGCCAGCCCGACCGGGCCGCCGAACGCGCCGAGCAGGGCGGAACCGGCGGTTTTCGCCACGCGCCCGACGCCGGACAGAGAATTTGAGAAGGACCCCAAAGCCGTGGGCAACGCCTTCAGCCTTTGCTGGTACGTCGTTTCCGCCGCCGTCAATTGTTGTTTCAGGGCTAGCTGCTGGCGCTCTTGCGCGGCGCGGATGAAGGCGTTGTCCGTGCCGTTTCGTACTGCTACGGCTGAACGCCGTTCCGCTTCAAAGTGTTCCAGCTCCGCACGGGCGGCGTTACGGGCGGCAAGGGCGGCGTCGAAATCGGCACGGGCCTTCATGGACACAGCCTGCGCAGAGCCGAGGAGCGTCACCTTCCCGCGCAGTTGCGCCGCTTCCAGTTTGATGGTTTCGGCGGCGTAGCGGGCCGTTTCGTTGGCGGCCAGCTTTTTGGCCGCCGTCATTCCGGCAATCCCGGAGCCGAGCACGACGGCCCCGGAGGCGACCGTATCGAAGTTGTCGGACAGGAGCTTCAGCACGTCGTTGAGCTGGCGCAGCCCCTCGGCGGCGGCAGGGGCGAACAGGTTGCCGCCTTGCGTGCCGAGGTTGTCCAGCATGTTCGCCGTGGTGTCCTTCAGGCCGTTCAGCGTTTCCTTCCAGCGGGCAAACGAGGCGTCCGTTTCCCCGGTTTTCTTGTTCATGGCCTCAAGATTGGCGGCGTGCTGGGCAAAGGCCGTTTCAAGCTGCGGAGCCAGCCCCACGATGGATTCTTCGGAACTGAGGAACTGCGCCAGCGAAGAACCGGACTGCCGGGCCGCCGCGTCGAGCATCCGCCACGTCTGGGCAAGGCCGTTTTGCTTGACCATCGCTGTTCCAGACTCGTATCCCAGACGCCCAATGAGCCCGGCCAGCTTTTCGTTGGGCCGCAGCAGCTCCATGACCGCAGCCTTGTACTGCGTGGCCGCCTTCGCCGTGCCGCCGGAGGTCAGGGTCAGGGCGGAGAACTGCGCACCCATTTCGTCCGCGCTGATGTTGGCCTGCTTCGAGACGCTGGCCAGTTCGCCGATGACCGGGATGACTTCGCCGACCGTGGTTTTGCCCTGTTTTTCAATGGCAAAGAGGAGGTCGGAGGCTTCGGCGGCCCTGTTCAATTCGCCGGTGTAGCCGGTCATGAGCGACGTCAGCGCGTCCACGGCCTGTGCCTGTGAAACCCCGGAAACCTTTGAGGCCTTTGACGCCGAGGTCAGCAGGTCAACGGCTTTCGCCGCGTCGGTCACGCCCGAAGAGTAGACGGTATACAGCCCCTGCATGAGCTGGGTTTGTGAGCCAAGCTCCGGGCCCAGCCCGGCTATGTCGGCCTTGAGCTGGCCTGCGCTGCGTGCGGTGACGCGCTGCATGGAGACAAGAGCTGTCTCAAAGGCGGCGGCCTGTTGAATGGCCTGTCCAAAACTGACGCTGACGCCAAGACCGGCAAAAACCTTTTTTAGGCCTGGCCCCAGCGCATTCAACGCGTCGATCTTCTTTGCCAGCGCATCCGCCTCGCCGCCGACCTTGCGGAATGAGGCGCTGGCCTTGTCGTCGGCATAAATGCTGATGCGCGTCGCCATGTTGGCCATCAGTGGTTCTCCCGGTTCCAGAGTTCAAGTTGCGTGCGTTCGATGAGCGCCACGCCGTTCAGCGTGTCCGCGTCCATCGTGATGCCGAGCGCCCGCGCCACGGCGAAGACGGCGGGGTAATCCAGCCCGTACGGCCCGCCGAAGCCGACGCGCCATTGCGTGCCGCAGGCGCAGGCCAGCCGGGCCGCCGGGATGTTCGCGTCAAGCAGGGGCGGCTCGCGTTTGTCGCAGCCGCCGCAGGGGGCGGGCCGCCCGCGTTTCCGGCAGCGCCGGACGCAGGCCGCGCAATATCGCGCACGGCCCGCGTCCCCCGCCCAGCGCCACCAGCGTTTCAGTTTCCCTCTGTGATTTCCGGCTGTTCGAGCTTGGCGCAAAAGGTTTCGATTTCTTGAATGTCGCGCAGGTCGAGGCTGTCCCGGAGTCCGGAAAAGCCCTCGACGCACAGCGACAGGCGGGCAATGCGGAAATCCATGACGCTGCGCTGGGCAAGGGCCTCAGCCGCGACGCTGTTCCCGGATGCGGAAAGCTCGGCGATGGATTCAAGGCTTTCGATGCGTCGGCGTTCGGCCTCTTCCCATTCGGCAAAGGTGCGCCCACGAAGCCCGATGGTTTTTCCGCTGGGGAGCTTGTGCGAGATGAATTCCATATTTTCTCCGTTATGCGTAGGATTCCACGCGGTTGACGAGTTCAATGGTCATGACGGCATCGCCCTTGTCCACAAACGGCATGACCGTAACCGTTTGCATGAGCCCTTCTTTGCCGCTGATGGCCGCCCCTTCCGTGTCCAGTTCCGTTTCCGGATAGCGGAACCACACTTCGTCGCCGGTCACGGCGCAGATGCCCACGGCAAAGGAGACGGTGGAAGCGTTTTCCGAAAGCTGCTGGAACGTTTCGGATTCGAGGAAACATGTCAGGGTGCTTTTGCATTCGGGGTCGCCTTCGGGCATACGGCTGTACTGCCCCATATCGCCCACGGCGGCCTTGGCTTCAATGCCGAAAGCATTGGACAGATCGCCGCTTTCGACCTCGCCCCGGCGTACGCCGTTGATCCACACGGACGTTTCGATGTTGTCGAAGGGAACGGCGGGCGGCGAGAGCGGGCTGGCGTCCAGCGGTTCGGCGGCTCCGCTTTCCCGGCCCACCACGAAGTCGAGGGAAAACTTCAGCTCGTCGTCCCCGCCGAAGTTGAAGTTCAGGCCGTTGACCTTGCAGAAGGCAAAGCGGCGGTAGGGCTTTTCAGCCGCGCCCGTCTCGAAGTCGAGGTATTTTTCCATCGTCAGGGTCGGCTGGCGTTTCGGCAGCGCGAAGGCGTGGCGGTAGAACACGGGAACGGCAATGGTGGAGCCGTCAAAGGTTTCTTCGGTAAACGTTTTCGTGATGACGAGTCGCCCGTTTTCCGTCCCTTCTTGCAGGACGTGCGTTCCGTCGTAGTTTGTGGAGCCGGAAATGGTGATTTTTTCCCCGGCGTTCAGGGCATGGATGCCGCCTTCCACGGG
>CAUHBW010000304.1 GCA_959604115.1 uncultured Bilophila sp.
CCTCGGATGTGGAAAAGCGGCTGGCCAAGCTCGTGCTGCTCCTGCTCACCAGCCGCGAGGTCAAGGAATGGGTGGACGCCAGGCTGAACAAGCGGGTGGGATGGGTCATCACCACCGCCTTCGCCAAGGGACCTGTCTCAATGAAGTACCGGGGGTGCTTCCAGCTCTACAGCCGGAAACAGGACAAGAAAACGGGGCAGTACGCCCTCAACTACTATGCCCCGTTCGGAGCGCGGACGCTTGCGGAATCCTTCGCGCTCTGGAAGAAAAAATATAAGTAATTCGTGTAATTAAACACAAAAACTCTTGCATAACAGGTGTAACATGCTAAGTTCTTTTTATGGTTGAACTTTTTCAATCAAAAGGAGAACGGCATGGACGCAAGGCGCAAGCAGGAACTCAAGGAGCTGATGGTAACGGCCTGGAATCTGGCCCGGTTCGGAGCGAACCGTTTCGGAGGTCCGGCCAGCCTGTATTTCTGGATGGCTCTGCGGATTGCATGGCGGGAACGCGGCGGGAAGTCCGTCTACTACACGAGGGGCAACGTGGCCCAGATGTGGATGGGGATCGTGCCGAGGCAGGAAAAGGTGAAGCGGGGGCAGATGATGCTCCCCGGCCTTGCATAAAAGAGTGGGGCGGTAATGCCACTTACCGCCCCGATACGAAAAGGAGCCAAGTCCTTCATGTACGGATTGAGTTTGGCTCCTGCCCGCCAAAAAGTCAATGAGCAGAGCCATGACAGAGAAAGAAGCCCGCAGGCTGGCGAAGGAAGCCGTCAGCGACGAGTACGCCGTAATCGACGAAATCTGGAACCGCCGCAGGGTGAATTACCACAGCGTCGCCGCCGATTACGACAGGGACACGATCAAGGACATCAACCGCAAGCTGCCGAACCTGTTGGTGAAGAACGGAGGCGTCGCTCTGGACGAGCTGGCGGATGAATACGGGTTCGCGTCAACCTGCGATTTGATCGACATGTTCCTTGCCTACACGCCGAAGCGCGTCAGGATCGAACAGCTTGTGAGCCAGTTTTTGGAAGAAAACCCTCAACCCTCCGGCGACTATGACGGAGACGTGCCTTTCTAGGAGTCTGAAATGCCCATTGAAACCTCGTTTTTTTCGAGCAAGGCCCCGAAAGAACGAAAAGTCTGCATCGCCAAATGGCACAGGGGATGGAACGGGCCGCGCGCCGAGCGGTTCGCCCCGTCCGACCCGAAGGCCGTGGACTGGAAGGAGGCGTACAGGAAGGACTTGGAATCCCGGTTTCCCACGCCATCCTCCTTGCGGCTCTACCTTCAGGAGATCGAGAAGCGAACCCCGGACCCGATCCTCTGTTGCTTCGAGCTGAACCCGGAAGAGTGCCATCGCAGGGTGCTCGCCGCGTTCATCAAGGAAAACATCAACCTCGACGTTCCCGAGTGGAACGGTCGGCGGCATGACGGGCAATTCAGCCTGTTGCCGTAAACCGTAAAAAAGGCGGGGACGCCCGGTCTAGCACACCGAACGCCCCCTAGGAAGCGGAGGGAATAGCCTCCAGCCCCACAAGCCGAAGGATATTCCCTCCTGACTATACAAGTCAACGGAGGGCGAAATGAGACATTCACCATGCGCCCACCGCAGAACGCGGCGCGAGGACAGTATGGAAGATTTGCAGAAGGACAAGGATCAGGGCGAAAAACTGCGCTCGCTCGTCGAGATGAGCAGGAAGAACGACATACCAGCGTTGCTCAATGCGAAGAACAGGGCGCAGCAGGACGTCTATTCCGATCCCTCGAAAGAAAATCTTGCAGTTCTGGAACGCGCCACAGCAATGCTGGAGAAAGCGATGGACGCAGGACAGAACTGCAAGACGTGGAAAGAGGCGCTTACCTATCTCAATGAAGATTGCGGAAGGAAGATCAGCAAGACCAAGCTGTTTGAGGACATCAAGGCCGGACGCCTGAGAAAGCAGCCGGACGGCACCTTCAAGCGGCGTGACCTTGACCGCTACGCGGCGTCGCTCCCCACGGCGGGGACGCCGGACAAGCTGGCCACCGACGCCGCCAGGCGGCAGCGGGAAAAGGAAGAACAGGAAATCCGCAGGATACGGGCCGTGGCGGACAAGGAAGAGTTCATCCTCAAGGTCAAGCAGGGCCAGTACATCTCGCGGGATGACGTCTATCAGGAGCTTGCCGCCCGTGCCGTGGCCCTGTCCGCCAGCCTGAAAACGGAGTTTGAGGCGCGGTCGCTCGACGTGATCGCGCTGGTCGAGGGGAACCCGAAGAAATCGGGTCCGTTCGTCGAGCACATCGAGCAGGTCATCGACGAGGCCATGAACGAGTACGCGAAGCCCATCGAGATTGAGGTCACGTTTACCGCCGAACCGGAAGCGGAAAACGAACCGAACGACGAATAACGCAGGGCAGGGGCGCGGCTGCCGGACCAACGCGCAGGAATTGAAAATGAACACAACCCCCATGCGTGAGTTCAACCACTTCCCCATCATAGAGGGAAAAGTCGGCAACGGCGTGAAATTTGAGCGCATCCGGCGCATCACGGGGTATCTCGTCGGTACGGTGGACAGGTTCAACAACGCCAAACGCGCCGAGGTCCGTGACCGCGTGGCGCATCTGAACGTTTCTCCGGAGGCGCACCATGAAGCTCCGTCACGGCATGACGGTGATGACGGCCCGCTACGCCGTGGTGTTGCAGGGCAGGAACCAATGCTTCCCTGACCAATGGTGGGGGCATCCGGTTATCGGAGGGAAGATCATGAAGCGGCACACCATCGTGCTGAAAGCCGAGGACGTGGTGGCCCTCCCCGTGCCGGAGGGCTTTCAACGAGTGTTTCCGGGATTGTTGAAGGGATAGCATGACGCAGCTTGCCTTGTACGAAACGCCGAAAAAGGAGTGCCGGCGCGTGGCCGTTTCGGTGCCGATACCGAAATGGCTTCCGCCGTCTCTGGCCTTGTGGCTCCGTCAGCGCATGGCGGAGCGGCCGGAGGGGAAACTGACTGTGGCCACCCGGTTCTCAAAAGGGGAGCGGGCCGCGATGAAGCGCCGCAGGCCCGTGCCGATCAGCGCGTGGGCGGAGAAACACCGCGTCCTCGAAATGTCGGCCATCCGGGGCCGCTGGCGGAACGTGTTTACCCCGTACCTCACCGGGATCATGGATGTGTCCGGGCTTCCCGGCGTCGAGACGGTCATCATCTGCAAGAGCCCGCAGACGGGCGGCTCGGAGTGCGGCCACAACATCGTCGGGTACTGCATTGACCGTCTCCCCGGCCCGGTGATGTACGTCTTCCCGGACGAGCTGACCGCCCGCGAGAATGCCAAGGATCGCATCATCCCGATGATCGAAGCCTCCCCGCGCCTCCGGCAGTACATGACGGGCTACGGGGACGACGCCTCCAGCCTGCGCATCAACCTGCTGCACATGCCCATTTACCTCGGCTGGTCCGGTTCCGTCTCGCGGCTCGGGAACAAGCCCATCCGCATCCTCATCCTCGACGAGCTGGACAAGTACAAGAACCCGAAGAACGAGGCATCGTCCGAGTCGCTGGCGGAGAAGCGCACGACGACATGGCGGACCCGGCGCAAGGTCGTGAAAATCTCGACCCCGACCACGGAGGACGGCCCGATCTGGAAGGCGCTCACCGAGGAAGCTGGCGCCCGCTTCGATTTCTGGGTGCGCTGCCCGCACTGCGGCTTTTTCCAGCACATGGATTTCGAGCGCATCGCATGGCCCGGAAAGGATGAGGAAAAGTCACCGGACGCCGAAACCGTGCTGGCGAAGCGTCTGGCCACTTACGCCTGCGAGTACTGCGGCGCGGTGTGGGATGACGGCGACCGCGACCGGGCGGTCAGGGGAGGGGAGTGGCGTGAGCGCACGTCCGGCCTTGAGCTGATGGCCCACGTCGCCGCGCACCGTCCCGTGAAGGTGGGCTTCCACATCCCCGCGTGGCTTTCATACTTCGTGAGCCTGTCCGAAGTGGCCCACGCCTGGCTCAAATACAAGGAGAGCGGAAAATTGGACGACCTCAAGAATTTCAGGAACCAGTACGCCGCCGAGCCGTGGGTGGAGTCGCACGCGGCCCGCTCGGAAGACGCCATCCTCGCCCTGTGCGACGACCGCCCACGCGGGAAGGTTCCCGGCCCGGTGGACGGAAAAGAGCGGGTATCCGTCCTTCTGGCCACGGTGGACACGCAGCAGCACTATTTCCGGTACGTCATCCGGGCCTACGGCTATGGCGAAACCGAGGAGAGCTGGCTCGTGTCGTCCGGCTCGGCGGACAACCTCGCGGCGCTGGAGGAAATCCTGTTCGGGAGCGTCTACGCTGACCCGGACGGCAGGGAATATGTGGTCAAGGCCGCCATGATCGACGCGATGGGCGGGCGCACCGCCGAGGTCTACCGATGGGCCGTCCGTCATCGGGGCCGCGTCTTCCCGTGGCAGGGCGTCCGCTCGATGGCGCAGCCCTACACCCCCTCGCATCAGGAGTATTTCCCCGACGCCAGGGGCAACAAGGTCAAGATCCCCGGCGGGCTGATGCTCTACCGCTGCGATGTGACGTTCTTCAAGTCCGATCTCGCGTTCAAGCTCGGCATCCACCCGGATGATCCCGGCGCGTTCCACCTCCACGCCAATGACGGCGGGCAGCTTGAGCAGTACGCCAAGGAACTGTGCGCCGAGGTGTGGGACGACGAGAAGCAGGGATGGGAAAACCCGGCGAACAAGCCGAACCATTTCTGGGACTGCGAGGTCATGCAGCGGGCGCTGGCGTACATCCTGAACGTGCGCCACCGGCGCAGGCCCGACGAACAACAGAAAAAGCCCGCCCGTCCTCCGCGTCCTGCGGAACGGGGCGGCATCGGTTCGCGTCCGGCGGGCCTGCGGAGGTATTGAT
>CAUHBW010000305.1 GCA_959604115.1 uncultured Bilophila sp.
CACCTGATTTCGTCAAGCGTTTTTTTCAAAAAAACGAATTTTTTTGCCGCCGTTGGTGAAACGGGCCGTTGCATCGGACCGGAGGATACGGTACACAGCACGGGCTTTCTTGTTTTTCAACCTGTTGCGTGAGGATAATCCGCCGTGCTTCGCCGTGTTTCCTTGTTTGGGATGTGCCTGTTGTGCCTTTGTCTGTTGTCCGCCTGTGCGGGAAAGCCGCGTCCGGGAAGCTGTCCGCCCGAGGACATGCCGGAATCCGTGCGCGTCGCGCCGCTGACGGACCCCGGCGTATACCCGGTTTCCGAAGCCGAGGCGCAGCGGCTTTCGCGAGGGCTGGCCGCAAGCCGGCAGGGAATGGGATCGTGGAAGGACATGCGTTTCGCGGTGGAGCAGAGCCTTGCCTATGTCCGTGCCAAACCGGCGTCCCGCGTGGCCCTGAATTACCCTACGCTGCAAGTGACCTACGGCGATATGGAACGGTCTCTCGAACGGCTGCTGCATCTGCTGCCGTTTCTGGACGCCGCCCCGGAGGTGCTGGCCTCCGACTTCCGCTGGGTGCGCATCGGGCCGGACTTCGGCTTCACCGGCTATTACGAGCCGGAGATTCCCGCCTCCCGCGTCCGCAAGGGCCGTTTCCAGTATCCCTTATATAAGGTTCCGTCGGATTTGCGTCGGAAACGCCCCTACCATACCCGGCATGCCATCGACTGCAAGGGCGCGCTGAAGGGACGCGGGCTGGAACTGGCGTGGGTCGAGGACCCCGTGGACATCTTCATGCTTCAGATTCAGGGGTCCGGGCGGCTGCGCTTTGAGGACGGATCGGTGCGCTATGTGCTGTACGCCGGGCAGAACGGGCACAAATACGTCTCCCTCGGGCGGGTCATGGTGGATCGCGGACTGTTGAAGCGCGAGGACGTGAGCATGTTTTCCATCCGCGAATGGTTGGCGGCCCACCCGGATCAGGTGACGGATTTGTTGGACACGAACCCGAGCTACGTCTTTTTCAAGCTCGCCGGGCCGAAGACGGTGGGCTCCAAGGGCAGCATGGGCCGCCGGATCACGCCGTGGGTGAGCGTGGCGACCGACCAGAGCGTCTTGCCCAACGGGCTGCTGACCCTGATGAACGTGGCCCTGCCCGACGAAGAGGGCGAACACTGCGTGCCGTTCAACGCGCTGACCCTGCCTCAGGACACGGGCGGCGCGATCAAGCGCAACCGCGTGGATCTGTTTTGCGGCAACGGCGAGCGGGCGACGCATACGGCGAGTTATCTGGACACGCGGGGAGCCGTGTTCCTGCTCCTGCCCCGTTGAGGGAACAGTCTGTCTTTTCAGTAAATCCGTGAGAATCTGAGTGCTTGCAAGGGGGGCGCGTTTCCGCTATCGTGCGGAGATCGCGCCCTTCACGCGCTGGACCTTTTGCCCGGATAGGCACAGATGAATTTTGTCACTCTGGAGTTCGCGACCTTTTTCCTGCTGGTGTTGATCGCGGGTTGGCTGCTGCGTGACCGCGACGGGGAATACAGGGCGTTCCTGCTCGTCTGCAACCTGTTTTTCTATGCGTTGGCGGGCGTCGCGTTCGTGCCGCTGCTGCTCGCCGTGGTGGTGTTCAACTGGGGCGCGGTCCGTCTGATGGCCCGCTTTGACGGGCGTCCCCGCGTCCGCAAGGGCATCATCGCGCTGGACGTGGCCCTGCATGTGGCCCTGCTGGCCTTCTTCAAATACTACGAATTCCTGATCCTCGGGCTGGAGTCGCTGATTGGGCTCGGCGGGCTGGACACGGGTTTCCTGCGGAGCGCGTTGCCCGTAACGGACATGCTGTTCCCGGTGGGATTGTCTTTCTATACGTTTCAGGGACTTTCCTACGCCATCGACCATTACCGCTGTCCGGAGGAGCCGCCGCGCGCGTTTTCGGACGTGCTGCTGTTCGTATCCTTCTTCCCGACGATCATGGCGGGGCCGATCATGCGCGCCCGCCAGTTCCTGCCGCAGCTCGGGCACCGGACATGGGATTCCCGCGCCTTGCAGGAAGGCTTCGCGCTCATCCTCAGCGGGCTGTTCAAGAAGGTGGTGATCGCCAGCTACCTGTCCGAACACATCGTGCGCGACGTGTTCGAGTCTCCGGAGTTCTACTCCTCTTGGACCGTCCTCGCCGCCGTGTACGCCTATTCCATCCAGATTTTCTGTGACTTTTCCGGCTATTCGGACATGGCCATCGGCGTCGGGCGGCTCATGGGCTTTCGGCTGCCGGAGAACTTCCGCTCCCCCTATCTGGCTCTGAACGTACAGGATTTCTGGCGGCGCTGGCACATCACCCTGTCCCTGTGGCTCCGCGACTACCTGTATATTCCCCTCGGCGGAAGCCGCCGGGGCAACCGCTACCTGAACCTGATCATCACGATGGCGCTCGGCGGGCTGTGGCACGGCTCGAACGTCCGCTTCCTCGTCTGGGGCGTCATGCACGGCGTGGGGCTGGCGGTCGTCCACGCGTTCCATCAGCTCCGGAAGCGTTTCGGCGTCGGGGAGCCGTCCGGGCCGGTTCTGCGCCTGTGCGCGACGACGGCGGCGTGGCTGCTGACCTTCCATTTCGTTTCTTTCCTGTGGATATTCTTCCGGGCGGAGGACATGGGGCGGAGCCTCGAAATCCTGCGCCGGATTTTCGTGTTCGGGCAGCCGGGCGAAGGCTTTCCCCTGCTGGTCATCCCCGCCGTGGCGGTGGGGCTGGCGATCCAATTGTTCGGGGCGCGGCTGTTCGCGGCGTTCGTGGACGTGCAGGAACGTCTGCCGTGGGTCGCGCAGGCGGTGGTGCTTGCGCTCGTCGGCGGTTTCATCCTCAAGATGGGGCCGGACGGCGTGATGCCTTTCATCTACTTTCAATTCTGATCCGGGGGACGGCGAATGAAGAACCCTTTCCGAACCGAGCGGGGAACGCTCTCGTCCGGTCGCGCCTGCGCCGTCTACGCGCTGGCCTTCGTGTTGATGCTTTTTCTGGACGCGGGGCGTTTCTCAGGGTTTCTGGACCGGGTGAGCATTGATTTCGCGCCCGCCGCCTCCCTCGGACAGATGGTGAGGGGCGTGGCCGAAGCCTCGGGCCTGCACGCCCTGTCCGAAGCCGAAACCCGTCTGGTGGCCGAGCTTGCCGCGGACGCGACCGTCGGGGCCGTCGCCGCTCCGCAGGCCGCGCCCGTCGAGCATCCCGTCGCCGACGCGCTCGCGGATTTTTCCCGTGGGACGCCGCCTTCCGCCGTCCCGGCGACGCCTTCCGTCACCGTCGATTCTCCCGCGCCTGCCGGGCCCACGGAGGTTCAGCCCTCCGAGCCCGGCGCGCCCCCGCCGCCCGCCGTGGTCGAGCCGTCCGTTCCGGAAGCGTCGCCGCCCGCCGTTCCAGCGCGTGTGATCGATCCCGCCCGCAAGCCGCTGGTTCTGCTCGTCGGGGACTCCATGATGATGGAAGGGTTCGGGCCGGTGCTCCAGCGGACGCTGCGCAAGCGTCCCGACATGGACGTGGTGCGCGAGGGCAAGTATTCGACGGGCTTGAGCCGACAGGACTATTTCGACTGGCCAGCGAATCTCGAAACGCTGATCAACAAGTACAATCCGGATCTGGTCGTCATCTGCATGGGCGCGAACGACCCGCAGGACATCATTGACGAGAACCGCAAGCGGCACCACGCCGACAGCGAGTCGTGGAAGCGGATTTACCGGAGCCGGGCCGAGCGTCTGCTTGCCGTGGCTACGGCGAAGGGCGCGAAAGTGGTCTGGGCCGGGCTGCCGATCATGGGCAAGGAGCCGTACTCCACGCGCGTCCGGCGTCTGAGCGATCTCCAGAAACAGGCCTGCGAGGCGTATAACGCGGCGTTCGTGGATACCACGAAGGTGCTGGCGGACGCGCACGGGGCGTACACGACGTTCAAGGTGGACGACAAGGGCCGCCATATCCGCCTGCGCTACAAGGACATGGTGCATGTCACCGAGGACGGCGGAGCCATGCTCACCGCCGCCGTGGAGCCCGTCGTCGAGAAGGAACTCGGCCTCGGGAAGGATGCCAAGCCCGCTCCGGCCCGAACCGTTCCCGCTCCGGGGACGCCCGCGACGCCTTCCTCTGTCCAACAAACCGCGCAACAGGCGGGCACGCCGTTCACCGTCCAGTCCTCCGTGCGGGGGGCCAAGATCGGCTGTTACGCCTTCCTGCCCGCCGACCGTAAGCCGGACGAGCGTTTTCCGGTCGTCTATCTGTTGCACGGCGCGTTCGAGAATGCGGACGTCTGGAGCACGCGGGCGGGCGATCTGCTGTCGAAGCTGGCGACGCGCCACCGGCTGGTGCTTGTCGCGCCGTCCTGCGGCAAGACCGGCTGGTACGCGGACAGCCCGTACCTCAAGAAAAATCAGATCGAGAGTTTCGTCGTACGCGAGCTGATGCCCGCCGTGGAGCGTTCCTTTCCGGTGCTTCCCCGGCGTGGCGTGACGGGCATGTCGATGGGCGGGCACGGGGCCTTTGCCCTTGCCCTGCGCCATCCGGGCATGTTCGCTTCGGTCAGTTCCATGAGCGGAGTGCTGGACATCACCCGGCACGCGGAGCAGTGGAAGATCAAGGACGTGCTCGGACCTCTGGCGTCCAACCGGGCGTTGTGGAAGTCCTATTCCGCGCTGGATCTGCTGGAGTCCTCCAGGCCCGCCGAGGCTCCGTCCATGCTCATCACCACGGGAGCGAAGGATACCTACGTCGTCTCGGAAAACCGCGCCTTCCGTGATGCGCTCCGCAAGGGAGGCTTCGTCTACCAGTACCGCGAGGCCCCCGGCATACACGACTGGGCGTATTGGCTCGAAGAGCTGCCCCTGCATCTCGCGTTTCATGCCGGAGTGCTGCACAGGTAAGAGAATGTG
>CAUHBW010000306.1 GCA_959604115.1 uncultured Bilophila sp.
GAGAGGGAACCTTTCTCCAGAAAGGTTCCCTCTCCCCTCCTCAATTTCATTCAACTATTCCGCCTTCACCGTCTGCGTGGTCGCGGAAGGAGACGGGGGAATCATATGCACGTCGAGCTGCGGGAAAGCGATTTCCACCTGATGCTCGGCGAAAACCTGCACGACCTTGTGCCGGATCGCGGAGGCTGCGTCCACGGCGGTCCCGATGTCCGACCAGTAGCGCAGTACGAAGTTCAGCGTGCTGTCCGCAAAGTCCACGAACAGAACGAACGGCTGAGGCCGCTTGGCCACCTGCGGGATGGACAGCGCCACTTCGAGGAGCAGCTTTTCCACCAGCTTGGGATCGGTGCCGTAGGCCACGCCTATGGCGACCTCGCGGCGCACGATGCGGCCGTTGCGCGTCCAGTTGATCAGCCGGTTGGACACGAACTCCGAGTTCGGCACGAAGATCACCGCATTGTCGAACGTCTCGACCGTGGTCGCGCGGACGCTGATCTTGCGGACCACGCCTTGCAGCGTCCCCACGTCGATGACGTCGCCTTCGTGCAGGGTCCGGCTGAAAATCAGGATCAGGCCCGACAGGAAGTTGTTGACGATGGTCTGCATGCCGAAACCGATGCCGACGGAGAGGCCGCCTGCGATGACCGCGAGGTTTTCCAGCCCGAACCCGAGGGCCTTGAGGGTGAAGAGCCCGAAGAGGGTCCACAGCCCGTAGGTGATGCCCGTCTGCATCGGCGGGATGAGCGTCTTGTCGATCTTGTACGACTTGGCCGACACGCGGTTCAGGAACGACTTCGAGGCGGTGATCGCCGCGCGGGTGATGTAGAACACGCTGACGATCAGGAAGAGGTGCACCATGTTGAAGGAGGCGGAGCCCACCTGCACGCCGGTGCCGAGGTAGTGCCAGAGCAGGATCGCGCCGCCGGGCATGGCGATGACCCAGAGCAGCATGCCCCCGAGGATGAGCAGCAGGACCAGCGGCGCGATGAAGGCCGCGACGATGCCCGCAAGGACGCTGCGGTCGGCGTGCTGTTCGTTCCCCTGCGCGTCCGAGGAGCGGTTGAGGATCTGGAGCAGGCCGATGATGAACTGCGTATTGATGGCGATGCAGTCCACGAGGATGAGGACGAGTATCCCCATGCGCGCCCAGCCGATGGCCGCGATCGCCATGCTGATCCAGATGGCGAACCGGTGCGCGTGCAGCAGGTTGTTTTCGATGCCGGGCAGTTCGCGGGCGTGCAGTTCCCGGAGGATAAGCAGCGAGAGCATGCCCATGGCGATCCAGCTCAGCGAGAGGATGCCGGTCGGCAGGTTGGGGTAGCTGATCAGAATGCCGAGGCTTGAGGCCAGATACATGGGCCAGAGCGGGGTGAGGCCCATCTTCTTACCGAGGATGAAGCAGCGCATGCCCCACGCCAGCGTCATTTCACCGCCGATGACGAGGATGCTGCCGAGGACGAGCAGGCCCCGGAACATTTCGCCCTGTCCACCGAACGACGCGCCGAGCAGGGCCAGACCGGAGAACTGCCACAGCAGGCTGCGCAGAATGCCGGAACGGGCCGCCGTGGGCATGGTTCCCTTCTTTTCCGCGTGGACCATGCGGCGGTTCACGAAGAAGATGACCACGCACCCCATCAGAAGCACGTTCAGGAACCGCAGCCCCACGCCCTGCCACGCCGACTGGGAGCGCGGAAATTCGATGCTCAGGCGCAGGTTCATGTTCTGGAAGGTCTTCTCCCAGCGTTCGGCGATGCCCTGCCACGCCACCGGATCGAAGAAGCGGCTGGGCACCGAGAAATAGTATTCCTGCCACAGCTTGGGCAGGTAGGCGAAGATGTCGGCGTGCATCTTTTCAAGCTTGCCGAGCAGCTCGCCCGCCGGGGTCAGCTCCAGCGTGAGACGCTGGTTCATCTTGTTGAGCTTGTTCTCGATGCGGCTGATGTTTTTTCTCGTCTGCTGCTGTTCGGCGTCCAGCTTTTCCTTGCTGCCCTTTTCCGGCAGGGGAGGCAGGCTTTTCTTCATCTGCTCGAGGGACGTGAGCTTTTCCTGCACCACGTTCCGGGCCGTCTGGACGGGCTGCATCTGCTGGCGCAGGCCCGAAGCCTGCAACACGCCGCGCTGATCAATGGATTCGAGCATGATCGGGTCGGCCTTGTGCGTCCCGCTCAGCGCGAACAGGCGTTGCGCCGCCTCCTCCATGCCGGAGAGACTCTTGTGCAGGGGATCGGTGATCGCCTTCAGCCCCTTGGCGAGGCCGTCGATCTCGATTTCCATGGCGTTCAGCTCGTCCTGATTCTGCTTGAACGCCTCTTCCCACACGGCGTCGTCCGAGGCCGAGGATTCGCTTTGCTGTTGGGCCGCTTCGGCTTCCGCGCGCAGCTTGGCCGCCGCGGCTTCGGCTTCCTGCCGCGCCCGTTCCTCGGCTTCCGCCTTGGCCTTGGCTTCCTCTTCCGCCTTGGCTTTGGCCTCGGCTTCGGTTTTCGCCTTTTCCTCGGCCTCCTGCTTCGCCTTGGCTTCGGCTTCCTGTTTGGCCTTTTCCTTGTCGGAAAGGGGCTGTTCGGCGGATGCGTCCGCCTTCTTGTCGGCGGGTTTCGCCTTGTCGACGGCCTGTTCCGTGGCCGCCGGTGCGTCTTTCTTGGCGTCCGGGGCGGCGAGAAGCGGCCGCGCGGACAGGCTCCACAACAGGCACGCCATGACGATCAGGGCGACGGCCTTGTAGGGATGTTTTGTGAAAAAACGTTGCAACTGCATGGGATGTGTATTCCTTCCATCAACCGGAGTTTATCCCGCAAGCATATGCCAAACGGATTAGAGTTGCAACCAGTTCGGGGAGTTGTCTTGCCTCGAAACCTTGCGCGTCCGTTGCGGCGGGTGCCCTCTCGGGAGCCAGAAACGGTGCCGATCAGATTGCGGAGCACGCGCGCGTCGGCGGATCGCGCATGAGGCCGTCCCGGATATGCGGCCCGCCTTGGGAGGGGTGTGTACGGCGGAGAAAATGGCGGGGCATTTTGCATCGATAAATATTACAAATTTGTAAAACAAGAAAAATTCATGTAAAAAACACCTTGATCCCCAAAAACAAGCCTGTTACATTCCGCTTCCACATCGAATGATAAAGATGAATTTCTTCTGAAAAACAATTTATGACAAAAATGTAAAAAGTGACGAATCGAAAAAGGGGCGTGCGGGAGACTTTTCCGCCAGACGAACCCCCCGGCGGCATATCGAAAGTCCTGCCGAATCCGCGCGGCAGGCGATCCGGTCACGGATGGAGGAAGCTATGTGCAGAATTGGAGCAATCAAGAGCAAGGTGCCTGTCCAGCCGTCGAAAGCGTTGTATTTGATGCTTCCTCAGCAGGAGGGGCATGACAACTCGGGCTATGCGATGGTCATGCAGGATCTGTACGGCGTCTTTGAAAACTACAAGGACAAGCCCTTGCTGTCTCTGGCCTGTACGCCGCGCGGCGCGCAGATGGTCAGGGCCCATATGGACGAAAAGGGATTCCGGCAGGTCGCGGAATGGGGGCCGGAGGTGGACAGGCGGCCCGGCCTCGATATCAAGGTCATGCCGTGCTACGTGTTCCGCAACTACGACTATCCCGAAGCCTACAGGAACCGTTCGCAGGCTGAACGCGAAGAGCTGCTGCTCGACACCCGCCTCGAACTGCGCCGGATGCTGGAGGAAGGGGAACAGGGCTTCGTCTACTCGTTCTGGCCCGACGTGCTGACGCTCAAGGAAATCGGCGACCCGCGCGACATCGCCACCTATTTCCGGCTGTGGGAGGACGGCCCGTTGCAGGCCAAGAGCATCGTCACCCAGTGCCGCCAGAACACCAACTACGACATCGTCCGGTACGCGGCCCATCCATTCTTTCTTCAGGGCTACACTCTGTGCGCCAACGGCGAAAACACCTTCTACACGAAAAACACGGAGTACCAGAAGTCGCTGCATCGGGGATACGTCGGCTTCGAGTCGGACTCCCAGAATTTTCTGTACACGCTCCATTACGTGCTGCACGAACTCAAGTGGCCCATCAATTACTTCAAGCACGTGATCACGCCGCTGCCCTTCGCGGAGGCGGAGCGGCGCGAGGACCGCAAGGTTCTGAGCCTGATCCGCGAATCCCTCGCGCATCTGGAGATCAACGGCCCCAACACCATCATCGCCGTGCTCCCCGACGGCAATATGATGACGTGCTGCGACTCCAAGAAGCTCCGCCCCATAGTCGTGGGCGGAGACGACACGACGATCGCGATTTCCTCCGAAGTCTGCGGCCTGAACGCGATCCTGCCCGATCGCGACGCCTCCCGGGACATCTATCCCAACGAGCGCGAGGTCGTGGTCATCAACAACGATTTGGCGGTGCAAAGATGGAATCAGTGACGACGCAAGACATCAGCGTGAACGATCTCCGCTGGAAAATCGAATACCGGCCCGAGCAGTGCACCTTGTGCGGCAGCTGCGTGGCGAGCTGCACCCTGAACGCCATCGAGGTCGTCACCCGGCGGCTGGACGTCACGGTGTCCCGCGCCGCCCAGCCCGAACCGATCCGCGAGCATCTGGCCCGCCCGGTCATTCGCCAGAAGGCCGGACTCGCCAACGCCTGCGTCGGCTGCGGCATGTGCGAGAAGGTCTGCCCCAATCAGGCGATCCGGCCCGTGCGCAACCCGGACAGCCGGTACGCGCTGCTGGCCCGGAAGAACGGCCCCATCAAGCGCGGCGGGCGCACCAACCTGAACGCCCAGCGCACGCTTGACCGCATCGTCGTGGGCCGCATCAGCCAGATGACCGACCCGGCGCTGGATTCCGAGCGGCACACCTTCGACATCCGCGCGCCGTTCGGGCGGGTGCTGCT
>CAUHBW010000307.1 GCA_959604115.1 uncultured Bilophila sp.
ACCGCGACCATACTGCAATATTTCAAAAAATCTCGACGGGAAATGCCCTGCCGTTCCAGCCGCGCCTCAACGTTCTCTTTTCCCAGACCAATGGCAATGCGCATACGCTTCTCCTTTTCAAGCGATCGGCAAGAAACGTCGATCGCATGTGGATCAAAATGGTCGGAAACCCTCCGCGACCCGCGCGAACGTGCGTGAAGACGCCACTGGACCGCTCGAAAAGAAAACGCCGGAAAACCCGTCGTGTCCCCCTGTCCTCCCCGGATAAAGAGACTCTCCTGCGAAACGCCCAGTATAAGGGTATTCGAAGGCTACGGTAAGGATAGGATCGTGTCAATAACGTTTCCGGAAAATCTTATAGTGAAAAAGAGCGCATTATACGGTGCATCATCTCTCTTGTCCCGACGCATGAGAATGCTTTCTTTCTGTCAAAAACAACGCTTCAACAGGCAGGAACAGCCTGAAACCCATGTCGTCCGCTTCAAAAGCTTCTCTTGCGACGGATGGAACATGCCCGGAAGCCTTCATGGGAGGTTCCGGAAAAGGGGGAAACAAAGAAGAAGGGTTAGCCTTTCCCGAATGCCGGGCACAAAAAAAGCGCCCTTTCGGCGCTTCGCGACGGCGTTTTCCGCTTCTCCGGGGCTGTGCCCGCCGCAGCGGGACGCAGTATTCCGACTAGGGATGAGATCAGGCCTGCTTCAGAAACTTTTTGGCCCGCTCCACCTGTTCCCGGATATGAGTTCCATGATTCTTTGCTCTCAGCCGATTGTGTTTTCCGCAAACTGCGGTACAGTCGAGACATCCATACAACAGTCTAACATCACAGGTGATCCTCATGAAACATTCCCACACCGCACTGGGCGGCTGCCTCCTCGCCGCCGGACTGCTCCTCGTTCCCGTCGCCTCGGCCCACGCTTCCGGGCTGACGAACCGTTTCCTTGCGGAGTCCTCGTTCACCCAAAGCGTCAAGGACGGCTATCAGGACATCAAAAAAGACGTGAAGGAAACCGTGGACGAAATCACGGGCGACAACAAGAGTGACGTCCAGAAATTCCGGGAACGGCGGGACAAGGATCTGCACACCTACCAAAAGGATGTCCGGGATGCCCGGAAAGACTACGTAAAGAAACGCGAGAAGGCCCAGCAGGACTACCTGAAGCACCACAAGGAACTTCCCCTCAAGGAAGACCTGAACAAGGATCTCGACGTCCCGACCGCCAAGTAGCGACAAGCCCCGGCCCGACCGGGGCTTTCTTTTGGGCTACTGCGGAACGAACCTCCCAAAATGCGGACCCGCCTTTACAGAAATACGGGGAAGGCGTATCGCACCAGATAACCTTTACGTCTTCACCCGTAGCCCAAGGGGGTTCCCATGTCCTATAGTCCCGCGCTGAGTTCCTCTTTCAACCGGACGAAAATGCGTGACGCCGCTCATGTCTGCGGCTTTTCCGGCATGTGCGCCATGTGCACCGCCGACTGCATCGGCAGTTGTGAAATCGGATTGTCCGCCGTCCGGGGCATGGAAATGGTCTATCCCACGACGACCGGGGAAAACCAGATTGCCTCGGAAAAAACGTACCCGGTGGACTATTCCCACTTCAACATCAACGGACGGGTCTTCGGCGCGGTCGGCGCACCGCTGGATGCGGACAAGGCGACCATCTACCACGTGAACCTCGAAACCGAAATCGGCACGCTCAACCCCGTCAAGCTGGCGATGCCCATCCTTCTGCCCGCGCTCATCAAGCTGAACTGGCCCGACTATTTCGGCGGCGCGGCGATGGCGGGCGTCAACGCGGTCATCGGGGAAGGGGCCGTCAGCAAGGACCCCACGCTGCGTTACGAAAACGGCAAGGTCGTGCATGCGCCCAAACTCCGGGAAATGCTGGACGCCTTCAACCGGTATGATCGCGGCTACGGGCAGATCGTCCTTCAGGTAAACTACGACGACGACGCGCAGGGCGTCCCGGACTACGCCATCCGCGAATGCGGGGCCAAGGCCATCGAATTCAAGTTCGGACAATCCGCCAAGGGAACGCAGCCCGCAAATCTTGTGGGCTCGCTGGAAGACGCGCTGAAAAAACGGGAACAGGGCTTCCTTGTCCTGCCCGATCCCCTCGATCCCGCCGTGCAGGACGCCTACAGACGCCGGGCCTGTCCGGCGTTCCACACCTATGGACGTCTGCCGTTGTGGAGCGAGGAATATTTGCTCGGCCGCATCGACCAGCTCCGCGACATGGGCATGACCAACGTGTACTTCAAGATGGCGGGATTCGATCCCGAAGATCTGGAGCACATTCTCCGTCTGGCTTCCAAAGCGCAGGTGGACATGGTCACGTTCGACGGCGCGGGCGGCGGCTCGGGCTACAGCCCCTGCAAAATGATGAACGAATGGTGTCTGCCTACGGTCGCCATGGAGAGCATCCTTTACGGCATCCTGAAAAAGCTGCGGACCGAGGAGCTCCCTCTGCCCCACGTCGCGATCACCGGCGGCTTCACGACCGAAGATCAGATATACAAGGCGCTGGCCCTCGGCGCGCCCTTCGTCTCCGCCGTCGGCGTATGCCGCGCCGGCATGGCCGCCGCCATGAGCGCAAAGAAAATCGGGGAACTCATCAAGGCGGGCAAGGTGCCGCCGGAACTCGCCCGCTACGGAAACACCGTGGACGAGCTGTTCAGCGATCTGCCCGAACTGCGCGGGCTGTACGGAGAGCGGGCGGATACCTTCTCCACGGGGGCCATCGGCGTGTATTCCTACCTCAACCGCCTCGCCTACGGCCTGCGGCATTTCGCGGCGCTGAACAGAAAGTTCGACGTCAAATACATCGAACGCCGCGACATCTTCCCCCTCACCCGCGACGCCCTCGATCTGCTCAACGGAACGTGGATGAAGTAGGTTCGCCCTGTTCTCATGGCGCGCATATGGATGGGGCAATACGCCGCAGACATGGCGCGCCTTCCAAACAGACAGGCCGGGACGAACATCCCGGCCTGTCTGTTTCTGAAGAATCTACTTCGCGAATTCGAGATTGATGATGCCCGCCTTCCAGATCAGCGGATCGCCCTCCGGGTCGCGGGTCAGGCCCGGGGCCTTCCAGCAGGCCGATGCCGAACCGCCGGGGTTGATGATATGATCGTCGTCATACCAGTTTCCCTTGGCGATGTTCGTGCTGCGGCCCTCCCGATAGGCGGCCACATTGAATCGGATGTTCGTTACGGTCTTTTCCGATCCGTTGCTGATGGAGACGAGCAGTTCCCCTTCGCCGCAGGCGATTTTCGCGTCACGGGCAATCGCTTCGGCGGCCGGTTCCACCCGGATGGCAACGAGAGTCTTCTCCCGTTCGCCATAGACGGCGTATCCCCAGACCGCCAGACCGATCAGCCCGCCGACGACCACGACGACGGCCAGACCGACAAGCGTGTTCCGGGGCCAATACCAGACCAGAACGCACAGCGCGATCGCCAGAATCACCCAAGGCATGGTTTCCTCTCTTTTCGCGGAGGGGACTTACTCGCCCGTGCCGAATCGGTCGTCGAGCTGCTTGTCCCGGTTGAAGATGCCTTCCAGCATGAGCGCCAGCGCGCCGTCGCCGGTCACGTTGCAGGCCGTTCCGAAGCTGTCCTGAAGCGCGAAGATCGCCAGCAGCAGAGCCACGCCCGCCGGATCGAAATGGAGCACGCTGATCACGAGGCCGATGGAGGCCATCACCGTGCCGCCGGGCACGCCGGGCGCGCCCACGGCGAAGATGCCGAACAGAACGATAAAGAAGGCCATCGTGCCCACGGACGGCAACGTACCATAGAGCATCAGGCTGATGGTCATGACGAAGAAGGTTTCCGTCAGCACGGAGCCGCACAAATGCACGGTCGCGCCCAACGGAATCATGAATTCGGTCATGGTCTTGCTCAGCACCGGGGAACGGCGGGCGCAGGACAGGGCCACGGGCAGCGTCGCCGCGCTGGACATGGTGCCTACGGCGGTCAGATACGCGGGCAGGTAATAGCGTACCACCTGCCACGGATTGCGTCCCGACAGGATGCCGCCGATGACGTACAGCACGGTAAGCCAGATGTAGTGCCCCACGATGACGATGCCGATGATCTTGAGGAAAATGGGAAGCTGCACCGTCAGACGGCCTTCATAGGACAGTTCGCAGAAGGTCGCGCCCACAAAAAACGGCAGCAGAGGAATGATTACCCGCGTCACCACGCTGGTCATGATGCGTTCCAGTTCCTCCAGCACCTTGCCGACGGTTTCGGCTTTGGTCCAGCTCACGGCGAGGCCAAGCAGGAGAGCCGTCACCAGCGCGCTCATGACGGACATCAGCGGCGGAATATCCAGCACGAAAGACGGCTTGGGCAATTCCACAAGGTTCTGCACCTCTCTCGCTACGGACAGATGCGGAATGATTGCATAGCCGGAAATCGCCGAAAACGACGCCGCACCGATGGACGAAAGATAGGCCAGCGCCACGGCGGTCAGCAGCATTTTGCTGGCGTTCTGCCCCAAGCGGGCGATGGCGGGGGCGATGAACCCCACGATGACGAGCGGCACGGCATAAAAAATGATCTGCCCCAGCGCATATTTGGCGGAGCCGACGGCGTCCATGACCTCCACGTTCGCCATGCGCCCCAGCACGGCGCCGATGACCAGCGCCAGCAACAATTTGATGATCAATGCGAAATCGCTTTTCTTTGCGGACATCTCCCACTCCTTCTCAACACTCCGGTTTCCTCCAGCAGTATCGGGCAACAGCTTCCTCCCGACGGCGCCTCATCGCCCGTCGTGCCTCTCCGTCCGATATCCCCTACAGTCGCGGCGGACGCTCCGGCCCAGGAAAACTCCGGCCCG
>CAUHBW010000308.1 GCA_959604115.1 uncultured Bilophila sp.
CATCAACGCGTGCAACAGGACATCCCCCTCGGAATGGGCAAGCACCTCCGGCGCGTCGGGGATGGCGACGCCTCCCAGACGCATGGGCCGGGCGGGCTGCTTCGCTTCCTTTCCGTCCGCATACTTATGGACATCATATCCGTACCCGACGCACGGCGTCGTCCATACCGTATCCTGCAACATGGCCAAATCCTCGGGCGTAGTGATTTTGGTGTTTCCCTGTTCGCCTTCCACCACACGGACGCGCTCTCCGCACAGTTCGAGCAGACCGGCATCATCCGTTACGACCCAGCCTTCCCGCTCCGCCCTTTCGTGTGCGGTTCGCAGGCTGTCAAGCCAAAAGCCCTGAGGGGTCTGAACGGCGACCAGCCGACGGCGATCCGGCGTCGAGATGACGCCCCCCGCGTCCACAACCTTGATGGTATCAATGACGGGAATGCCCGGAATGCAGGCCGCCGCGCTTTCCTCCCCCCGTTCCCCCAGTCCGTCAAGCACCCGGTTGACCAGCGCTGGCGACGCAAAAGGGCGCGCCGCATCGTGTACCAGAACCTTTTCGCATGATTCCGGCAAAGCGACCATTCCCTGCCGGACCGAATCCTGCCGCAGGCGACCGCCCGCAGTAGCCTTCCACGGAAGCCCCAGAGGGCAGGCGTGCATGAGTCTCTCCACACGTTCCCGCTCCGTCTCCAGACACGTTTCGGGAAATACGAAGATAAGCCCGCGCATTCTGGCGCAACGGGCAAAGACGCGGGCCGATTCCCAATACAGCGGAGCGCCCTTCCACTCCAAAAACTGTTTGGCAAGGCCACCCGTGGACGCGGCCAGCCGGGTGCCCTGCCCCGCCGCGAGAAGAATCGTCCAAACCATGACGCACCTCGTTCATTGGATGTAAAAAAGCTCCGGTGAAGTCTGCGTACGTGCAACCATCTCCACCGGAGCCGTATAGAATCGGGAGTCGGACTATAAGCCGGGTTCTGTACCGTCCCGCGCCTTGCGGCAAAGAACGGCGACTGTCATTCCTCTAGGAGCGCAGTTACCTGCGCCCTCAAGCAACCTACCCGGAAGCGTTGATCGGGCCGATCCGCTTCCCTATTTGGTCTTGCTTCGAACGGGGCTTGCCAAGCTCGCCACGTCACCGTGACGACTGGTGGGCTCTTACCCCACCGTTTCACCCTTACCGCCCGAAGGCGGCGGTTTGCTTTCTGTGGCGCTCTCCGAGGATCACTCCTCCTGGGCGTTACCCAGCGTCCTGCCCTGCGAAGCCCGGACTTTCCTCTCCGTTCGCGTGCCGAAACATGCGAACGCGGCGACAGCCCGTCCAACTCCCGAAAGATGAAAACTAGTCGGCGTCGTGATGCATTTCGTCGGCCGTCTGGTTGGTTTCCTCGTTGAAATGCTCCACCCAGTAGATCAGGCGCTGGCAGTTGGGGCAATTGATAATCTTGTGACCGCCCTGCAACTCGATGAAGGTCTGCGGCGGAATCATGATCCGGCAGCCGGAGCACACACCGGCGGTCACCGGTACGATCACCGGATGGGACAGGCGGCGACGGATGAACTCATAGCGATCCAACACGGGACGGGGAACGGCGGAACCGGTTTCGGAACGGACGTGGGCCAGCTCCTCCAGACGCTTCCGGGCTTCCTCCATGCGCGCTTCAAGGCTGATCTGCTTCGTCTCCAACTCGGCCTTGAGGTCCGCCCATACGGCGTCCACTTCCTGCAACGCGCCATCCTGATGCATCTTTTCTTCCATCAGCGCGGCCCGTTCCTCTTCGCGAGAACGGTTCACCTTCTCCATGTTGTCCATTTCGCGAGCCATGGCCTGATATTCCCGCGAGTTGGACACCTGCATCATCTTGCTCTTGCTTTTCTTGATGCGGCTGCTGTCGTCGTCGATCTCGCCGTTGATGCGCTTTTCCTGTTCCTTCAGGTGAGCGATCTTTTCCAGCACGCGTTCGCGCTGGGCGTCCGTGGCGGCAAAACGGGCTTTGAGTTCTTCGAGATCCTTCGGGGCCTGCTCCAGCTCCGTTTCCACGGAATGGATGGCGTCATCGACACGCTGAAGGGCCACGAGCTGGCGGATTTGTTCAAGATAAAGGCTCACAACAGTTCTCCTGAAATATACGGTAATCGGATTACGCGTCAGTGCGAGGGAAAAAACGGCGCAAGCGGATCCTGCGCGGGTACGAACTGTACGGCGACATCGGACGCCTGTTTTTTCAATTGCAGGGCGAAACGACGCATCATTTCTTCTTCAAGGCTGAAATGCCCCACATCCAGCACCGGAAGGGGGAAATCAAGAGCGGCATGGTACTTCACATCCCCGGTGATGAGCAGATCCGCTCCGGCCGCCGCAGCCTCCGGAGCAAGGGAACTTCCCGATCCGGGACAGATGGCGATGCGGCGGATACGCTCGGGCAAGGTTCCGACCAGCCGGGGACAGCTCCCCACAAGCCACAGCGCCAACATTTTCTTCAGTTCGTCCGGAGTGACGGCGACGGCGCAATCGCCGACCACGCCGAATCCGCAGATGCGGGACGTTCCGTTCCACTCCATCGTTCCCGTCTGTTCCAGAACCGTCAGTGGTGCGTCGAATCCGGCTTCGCTGCGGGACTCGCCGTCCGCAGGCGGGACGGGACACAAGCCGAGTTCCTCCGCCAGCCAGGAAACGGGCCCCGAGGGGTTCGCGTCCAGCGACGTGTGCGAAGAATACAGCGGCACATCGGCCCGGAACAACAGAGACAGGACCTCGTGGTAGCTGTCCAGCCGATCGGGGAAACGGCTTTCCATCGTCAGAGGATGATGGGCCAGTACCATATCGGCCCCTTGGGACAAGGCGATACGGATGGATTCCGGCGTCGGATCGAGACACACCGCCAGCGTGCGGATGTCTTCCCGCGAGGAAGCCACCTGAACGCCCGACTTGTCCCAAGGCGCGGCGATGCCCAATGGGGCCGTCCGCTCAATGATCCTGATGAGTTCCGACTGATTCATGCCGACTCCTCTTTCCGCGTCTCAAACCGTGGGGCGTTACGCGTTGACGGGATGTTCCCGCAGATACCGGACCGCGTTCGCAAACAGGGCCGTTCCCGGCACCGCCGTTTCGCCACGCGTCCATCCAGGATGATTGGTGGCGTGATGGAACGCTTCCGGATGCGGCATCAGGCCGAGGACGTGCCCGGTGGGATCCGTCAGGCCGGCGATGGCCAGCGGCGACCCGTTGGGATTCCACGGATATTCCTGCGTCGGCTCTCCCGTTTCCGGATGCGTATACTGGAGGGCGACGAGATTTTCGGCGAGCAGACGCTGCAACATGGCCTCGTCCTTGGCCACCAGCTTGCCTTCGCCGTGGCGGACGGGCATCGGCAACACGCCGTGCACGGACAGTCCCTTGGTAAAGATGCACGGGCTATCGGGATTGGGCTTGAGCTGAACCCATCTGTCCTCATATCGAGCGGAGTCGTTGTGGCTCAGGGAAACCTGACGCTCAAAACGCTTTCCGTCCAGCGCGGGAAGCACGCCGAGCTTGACAAGCAGCTGAAAACCATTGCAGATGCCGAGCACAAGACCGCCCGCATCAATGAAGCGCTTCAGGCTGTCCAGCAGCGGAAGCCCTTCCGCGTCGGAAAGGTGCAGCCAGCGCTGGGCCGCGGCCTGAGCCGCACCGAGGTCGTCGCCGTCAAGAAATCCGCCGGGAAAAACAAGGAACTGATAGTCGCTCAGGCGGACCTTCGCAGCCACAATGTCGGAAAAATGCACCACGTCGGCCCTGTCCGCACCGGCAAGCCGTGCGGCGTGCGCCGTTTCCTTATGCGAATTGGTGCCGTATCCGGTGATGACCAGCGTGTTGACCTGACTCATTGTCCACCCTTTTCCTGCATAAAAATGAAGAGATTGGTTACGGGAAAAACTGTAGCGTACCCGCCTTTCCGTGACGGGCCCCCTTTCGGCTCAAGCGACGGGAACCAGTCCGGAGCGGGGGATTTACTTTATGCGGGTGTTTCTTTTCAGTCAATGGCTGTTTTTTTTCTGAAAACCGCGTATGGTGTCTGGATATTGTTTGCATGCGTCTGAACGGCCTTGCCGGAAAGCAGAGGAATCATCCGGAGTTGGTGCGGAAAAAAGAGGCCCGTGGCGCTGCCTCCCGCTTCGAAAACGGCAGAGTCTCGCTTTCGGCGGGCTTTTTGTGATCACGCCCTTGCGATGTATCCTTTTTGCAGCATGAATGCGTAACCCGTTCCCCGCCGAAACGGCGGGAAAATCATAACTCGAGGTTTTTCATGAAGACCAAGTTCATCTTCATCACCGGTGGCGTCCTTTCCTCCCTCGGCAAAGGGCTCTCGGCCGCATCCATCGGCGCGCTGCTGAAAACGCGCGGGCTGACCGTGACCATCCAGAAATTGGACCCCTACATCAACGTGGACCCCGGCACCATGAATCCCTACCAGCACGGCGAGGTCTACGTCACCGACGACGGCGCGGAAACGGACCTCGATCTGGGACACTACGAACGTTACCTCAACACGGCCCTCTCCCAGAAGAACAACACGACCTCGGGCTCCATCTACTATAAGGTCATCACCAAGGAACGCCGCGGCGACTACCTCGGCGGCACCGTACAGGTAATCCCGCACATCACCGACGAAATCAAGAGCGCCGTCCTCAGCCTCGCGAAGGACGAACCTGAAAATCCGGCTCCCGACGTCGCGATCATCGAAATCGGCGGCACCGTGGGCGACATCGAAGGCCTGCCCTTCCTCGAAGCCATCCGTCAGCTCCGCTCCGAACTGGGCCGCGACAACTGCCTGTACATCCATTTGACGCTGGT
>CAUHBW010000309.1 GCA_959604115.1 uncultured Bilophila sp.
CTCGCGGGCGGCGGGCCCCCTTTGTGGGCCTCCCCCAGCCTTCGCGGGGTGGGGGCCTGGGCCACGTCCGCATTCTTTCCGGCCTATACCCAGTCGTCATCTTCGGCGATGGGCGTGAAGCCGCGCCGGATGGTGTTTTCCGTCACGCAGCGCGGGTCCATGAACTGGAGCAGGTAGTCGGGGCCGCCCGTCTTCGAGCCGACGCCCGACATGTTGAACCCGCCGAAGGGCTGGCGGCCCACCATCGCGCCGGTGCTGCCCTTGTTGAGGTAGAGGTTGCCCGTCCGGAACCTTTCGCGCGCCTTGGCGAGGTTTTCGGGGCTGCGCGAGAACACTGCCCCGGTCAGGGCGAAGCGCGTGGACAGGGCGAGCTCAAGGGCCTCGTCGAAATCCTTGGCCCGCATCACGGCGAGCACGGGGCCGAAGACCTCTTCCTGCGCGATGCGGTGTTCCGGCATGACGTCTTCGACGATGAGCAAGGGCACGTACGCGCCCTTGTCCGGCAGATCGGAACGCTTGACCAGCGTCCTGCCCTCGGCTTCGGCGAGCTTGACGTATTCGAGCACGTTCTTTTGCAGCGAGGCGTCGGCCAGCGGGCCAAGGAAGTTCTCCGGCTCCTCGGCAGGGCCGATCCGCAGCGATTGCGCCGCCAGAGACAGACGCTGGACAAAGGTGTCGTAGATGGCGTCGAGCACGATCACGCGCGAGCAGGCCGAGCACTTCTGTCCCTGAAAGCCGAAGGCCGAATACACGATCTGCGACACGGCTTCGTCAAGGTCGGCGTCGTCGTCCACGATGGTGGCGTTCTTGCCGCCCATTTCCGCGATGACCCGCTTGACCTGCCGCTGGCCCGGCCGCACCTTGGCCGCCTTCTCCACGATGTGCAGGCCCACGTCCATCGAGCCGGTGAAGCAGATGAGGCTGATGTCCGGGTGTTCCACCAGATAGTCGCCCATGACGGAGCTCTGCCCGGGGCAATAGTTGAAGACCCCGGCGGGGAGCCCCACTTCTTTGAAGATTTCCACAAGGTTGTAGCCGATGGCCGCAGACAGGGACGAAGGCTTGAACACCACCGGGTTGCCGGTGACGATGGCGGCCGAAACCATGCCCATCGCGATGGCGAAGGGGAAGTTCCACGGCGCGATGACGGCGGCCACGCCCTTGGGCTGGTAGAACAGGACGTTGTGCTCACCGGGCGCGCGGCCCATGCGCCGGGGCGCGCCGAGGCGGAGCATGTCGCGGGCGTAGTATTCGAGGAAGTCGATGCCCTCGCCCACGTCGCCGTAAGCCTGTTCCCAAGGCTTGCCGACCTCCAGCGTCTGGAGCGCCGCCATTTCATAGATACGCCGCCGGGCCACGGCAGCGGCCTTGTGCATATACTGCGCGCGTTCCAGCGGCGGGGTGTCGCGCCACGCGGGGAAGGCGGCCTTGGCCCCGGCAAGGGCGCGGTCGATCTCCTCCCGGCCCGCTTGGCAGACTCGGGCCAGTACCTCGCCGGGATCGGAGGGGTTGACCGTAGGCAGCAAGGTTTCCGTAACCACGTCCTCGCCATTGATGTAAAGCGGCAGCGTCCGGCCCTCCGCGGCGCGCACCGCGGCGATGCCCTGCGCGTAGGCCTTGCGCTTTTCGGAGATGGTGAAGTCCACCGGCGGCTCGTTCCTGAACGGCGGAAAGGGACCTTCCGCCTTTGGCGGCGTCTTCTCCTGCCGGGCCGCGAGTTCGCGCTCCAGCGTAAGGGCGGGGTTCTCCATCAGCAGCTCTACCGCCGCGCCGTCCGCAAAGCTCTGGCGCAGGAAGGATTCGTTGGCGGTGTTTTCCAGCAGACGGCGCACGAGGTAGGCCATGCCGGGGATGAGTTTCCCGTAGGGGCAATAGAGGCGCACGCGGCCCGCCACGTTGCGCAGGCCCTTGCGCACGGGCTCGGCCATGCCGTAAAGCACCTGAAATTCATAGCGGCCTTCGGGTACGGCCAACTGCCGCGCATACTCCATCACCGCCGCGATGCTGCGCACGTTGTGCGACGCGCACGCGAAATAGACGATGTCGTGGTTTTCAAGGATGAGGCGGGAAATCTTCTCGTGGGCGATGTCGCTTTCCGGCTTGTGCGTCCACACCGGGATGGGCCAGTCGCACTGCTTCGCGAGCACGGTTTCCGCGTCCCAATACGCCCCCTTGACCAGCCGCAGAGCGATGGGCAGCTTTTCCTCTCTGGCCCAGGCGATGAGATCGCGGACGACCTGCTCGGTATCCTTCAGATAGGCCTGCTGGACGAGGCAGAGATGGGGGTAATGACGGAATTCGGGGGCGGAACGCAGACGCTTGAACAGCTGGACGGTGATCTCGCGGTACTTGAGCTGCTCCATGTCGATGCACATGAACCCGCCCATGTCGATGGTCTTCTGGTAGAGGGGGGCCAGCCGCCGGTAGATGCCTTCAACGGAATCCTCCAACGCAACGGGGTTCGCCCGCGAATAAAGGGCCGAAGGCTTGATGGAGATGTTCACCTTGGGCATGGAGCCCCAGTCCATCCCGCCGTCCGCCCCGTTCCCGGGCAGGGGGGCCCATTTCCTCTGCTCTTCCGCCAGCGCGTCCAGCACCTCATGGTAGCCGGCGGCGTAGGCGTCGCTTTCCTCCTCATTGACCGAGGCTTCGCCGAGCAGATCGACGGTGAAGGCGAAGCCGTCCTTGCGCAGCTTGGCCAGCCCACCCATCGCCTCCTTGACGTTTTGCCCGATGATGAACTGGCGACCCATGCTCTCGATGTTGGAGCGGATGGCTCCGCCCATGATCTTGGCGGTCAGCGCGCCGCCGAGCCCGGCCTTCCCCGCGCCCCAGCGCAGGACGGAGGGCACTTCGGAGCCGCTGGAGGCGAAATACTCGCGGATGTGCCGAAGCAGGGATTCCGAGGTGTTCAGGTAGGGCAACACGTCCACGAAGCGGAACAGCTGCACCTTGAAGTCCTCGTTTTTCATGGACCAGTCCATGACTTTCCCGGTCCACCAGCCCTTGTTGAAGATGGAGGGGGCCTCTCCGCTGATGCTGTTGAAAAATTCTTGCCCACGCGCCACGATTTTCTGTTCGATCTGTTGATCCATAAAGCACTCCTTTCGCATTGAAACGGGAAGCATGTATGCGGATCACGAAAATGGTCGAGGCCGGCGTCCTCGGAAGATCACCTCCTGAGGCCAGATGGGGCAGGCGTTGCCTGCATCGTGGGGGGAAACGTCCTGCAATGCGGCAAAACCGCGTAAAGGACGTCAGGGAAAGGTATGGAGAATGGAGAAAGGATATGTCTCTCCTGCAATATCATTGGGGGGACAATATCCTTCTCATGATTGTTAGCGCAAAACGCTTTACTGATCAATATGAATAAAAAAATCACATAAGAAACGGCATGACAATTATGAAGAATACATCCATTTTTCGCCATTTTTATGGCGCATGATGAGCGCATGGATAGTTTCACGGTCCTTTTTATCTTTTTTTAACACATATTCAGCATTGAAGGGAATCATTGTTCAGGAACCATGCTTCCCATTCATGAACAATTCCCCTTCCTGCAAGAATGACGATTTCAGGGAAAAGAGTGCCGTCCATGAACTCTTTTGCCGCGTTTCGGGGAAAAACCGGCAAGCTGCGGATAAAAAACATATCCGCCGCCGACCGTGAAAAGGTTGGCAAGAGGCGGGACGATGAAAAACCGGATGGCGGCCCCTGAAATGGCTGGAGCAGGGAAAAGGGGGAGGGAGATCCCCGGCTTTCCTGCATGAACGGGGCCGAAGCCTGCCGAAGGCGGGCCCCCTCAGAGCAGCTTGCGTGCCACGACAGGCCCGAAGGAGCCGAGTTCGCGGATGACGGTGACGCCCGCGTCCTCGAAGGCGGCGATCTTGTCTTCGCCCCGGCCCGACGAGCCGTTGATGATGGCTCCGGCGTGGCCCATGCGCTTGCCGGGCGGGGCGGTCAGGCCCGCGATGAACCCGAACACCGGCTTGGGATACCGGCTGGAACGGATGTAGGCCGCCGCGCGTTCCTCGGCGTCGCCGCCGATTTCCCCGATAAGGCACACGGCCAAGGTTTCGGGATCGTCGCCGTACCGTTCGAGCATGTCCACGAAGCTCAGGCCGTGGATGGGGTCGCCCCCGATGCCGACGCAGGAGCTTTGGCCCAGTCCCGCCGCCGTGAGCTGGTGCACGGCCTCATAGGTCAGCGTCCCGGAACGGCTCACCAGTCCGATGCCGCCGGGGCGGTGGATGTAGCCGGGCATGATTCCGACCTTGCACTTGCCGGGGCTGATGACGCCGGGGCAGTTGGGGCCGACGAGCAACGTGCCGCGTTCCTTGAAAAACGCCTTCACGCGCACCATGTCCAGAACCGGGACGTGCTCCGCGATGACCACCACGAGCCGGACCCCCGCCTCCGACGCCTCGCAGGCCGCGTCCGCCGCCAGCGCGAGGGGCACGAACGCCACGCTGACGTCGGCCCCGGTCGCGTGGACCGCCTCCCTCACCGTGTCGAACACCGGCACGCCGAGCACGGCCTGCCCGCCCCGTCCGGGCGTCACCCCGCCGACCACGCGGGTGCCGTAGCGGATCATCTGTTCCGTATGAAACTGCCCTTCCCGACCGGTAATGCCCTGCACCAGCACCCGGCTCCCGTCGTCTATCAAGATACTCATACGCCTGCCTCCTGAGGGGATTCCGCCGCGAGCCCGACGATCAGGCGGGCCGCCTCGGACATGGAGGAAGCGGTGTGGAACCGGAGGCC
>CAUHBW010000310.1 GCA_959604115.1 uncultured Bilophila sp.
GGGAAAAAGGACTAGGGGAAAGGTGTCTGCGGTTCAGGAAGAGGCTCTTCGTCACTCCGTTTGCGCAGCATGAGGAAAAAATCCCCCAAGACCCGCCATCCCGGAACGAGCAGCCCGCAAACCGGGACCCCCATCAAATGGGATTCGATAAGGTCGAAAGCCTTGGGAGGGAAACCTTTCTGAAGAAAGGTTTCCCTCCCCTGATTCCTCTTCGCCTCTTCCTAAGCCTTCTCCGGCAGCAAAAAAGCCTTCAGCTCGGCTGGATCGCAGCCGCTGAACAGCAGCGGAAGCGGGAAGCGATCGAGCACGGAGCCGACGTGTTCGGCTGTGTAGGGAACGCCGCGCAGGGCGTCCTCAAGATCGGAAAGCTCGCAACCGCCGGCCTCGCCCGTCAGACTGCGGCCCGGCCCGGCCATGAAGAAATCGCCGTGAAAACGGCACTCCGCCACGCGGCCCTGCTTCACCTCGAACAGCGCCTCCAGCTTGCCCCACGGGAACCGGCGCGCCTTGCGCTCCGTGAACGGCGGGGACGCGCCGTACACCCAGTCCCACGTGGCGTACTTCGCGTCGCGCAGGCGGGTGACGGCGGCGAACTCCTCCGCATCAGGATGGTATTCCTCGCCGGAACGGTGCGCCATGATCGCGTCGCGCACACGCTGCACCGTCAGCGACGGCAGACCGGGCGAACGCTCGGCCAGATACGCCGCCAGATTCCCTACGCGGCTCCGCACCGAGGCCACGCCCTTCGACAGAAACTTCTCGGGATCGACGTTGAGCGCCCGCGACAGCACGTCGAGGTCGCTGTCCACCAGAATGCAGCCGTGGTGCAGATAGCGCATCCCCTGACGGCAGTGGGCCACGCCCGCCACCTTGAGGCCGTCCAGCATCAGATCGTTGCGCCCGGAAAAGGTCACCGGCAGCCCGAGGTTTTGCAACGCTTCGGCAATAGGCTTGCCCGCCTCGCTGAACGCGGGAAGCGCGCCTTCCTTGTCCAGATGGTGGATGAACGTGTAGTTGAGCGTACCGGCATCATGATAGACCGCTCCGCCGCCCGTCATCCGGCGCACCACGCTGATGCCCCGTTCGCGCACGAAATCGGCGTTCACTTCCTGCCGGGCGTTCTGAAACCGCCCCACCACAATGGTCGGACGATTCTGCCACAGAATGGCGTAACCGGGATGGCCGGGCTCGATCTTGCCCAGAAAATGTTCCTCAAGCGCGAGGTTGAACGCCGGGTCGAGGGACTCGTTGACGATCCAGTACATGCGAAACTCCATAAAAAAACTTTCATAACGGGGTGTTCCATTATGAAAGTTCGAGGGGAAAAGGAGGGGGAATTTCCCCCTCCCGGTGTCCTTTGATCCTACATGTCGCCCGTCAGGATCGGCTTGCGGGCTGCGCCGACTTCATCGACGCGACCCACCTTTGTCCGGGTCGGAGAGGCATGCAGCAGGTCGGCGTCGGTCCCGGCCAGCTCCGCGATGGAACGCATCGCGGCGATGAACTGGTCAAGATCTTCAAGGCTTTCCGATTCGGTAGGCTCGATCATGATCGCGCCGTGCACCACCAGCGGGAAGTAGATCGTCGGCGGATGGATGCCGCAGTCGATGAGACGCTTGGCGATGTCCATCGTGCTGACGCCGTGCTCTTCCTGCTTCTTGTCCGTGAACACGCATTCATGCAGGGACGGCTGCGGATAGGGCAGATCGTACACGTCGTTGAGGCTGAACTTGATGTAGTTGGCGTTCAGCACGGCGAGTTCGCTGGCGCGCTTCAGATCCGGGCCGAGCGTCTTGAGGTACGCCCACGTGCGGAGCACCACGCCGAACTGTCCCCAGAAGGGATGCATGCGGCCGATGGACTGCCCGCCCGCATCGACGGAGTTGTCCACCCATTCCAACATGCCGTCCTTCTCGGCCAGACGGGGGCCGGGCAGGAACGGAATCAGCGTGTCGCTCACGCAGATCGCGCCGGAACCGGGGCCGCCGCCGCCGTGAGGCGTGGAGAACGTCTTGTGCAGGTTCATGTGGAGAACGTCGATCCCGATGCGGCCCATGTGGGCGTAGCCCATGACGGCGTTCAGGTTCGCGCCGTCGCCGTAGACGAGGCCGCCGCGCTCGTGCACCAGATCGCAGATCGCCTTGATGTTGGACTCGAACAGGCCGAGCGTGTTCGGGTTCGTGATCATGATGCCCGCGCAGTCGTCGTCCATGACGGCTTCGACGGCTTCGACGGTCAGGATGCCGTCGGGACCGATGGGCACCTTCACCGTGGAGAAGCCGCACAGGGCCGCGCTGGCGGGGTTGGTGCCGTGCGCGGTGTCGGGGATGAGCATCTTGGTGCGCTTGTTGCCCTTCGCCCGGTGCCACGCCTGAATGAGCATGATGCCGGTCAGTTCGCCGTGCGCGCCCGCGGACGGCTGGAGGCTGCACGCCTCAAGGCCGGTCACGGTGCAGAGCATCCGTTCGGTTTCGTACAGCACGCGCAGCGCGCCCTGCGAATATTCGGAGGGGAACAGCGGATGCGCGCCGGTAAAACCGGGCAACGCCGCGATCTTTTCGTTGATTTTGGGGTTGTACTTCATGGTGCACGAACCGAGCGGGTACATGCCCGTGTCCACGCCGAAGTTCCACGTGGACAGGCGGGTGTAGTGGCGCACCACGTCCAGTTCGGACAGGTCGGGAAGGTTCAGGTCCGTCCGGACCATGCCTTCGGCCTCATAGGGCGCGGAGGGCACGTCGGCTTCGGGCAGGCTCGCGCCCACGCGGCCGGGACGGCCTTTTTCCCACAGCAGGGGTTCGTTCAGCACGAGACTCGACACCCCGGGCCAAGACTGATTGCTCATCAGGCGATCTCCTTCAGGATGGCGTCGATTTCGGCGCGGCTCCGGGTTTCGGTGGCGCAGAAGAGGTAGCTGTCGGCGAGCGGATACCACTTGGACAGTTCCATGCCGAACATGATTCCCTTTTCTTCGAGGAGGTGCTTCCACTTGGCGTCGAACCCGGCGGGAGCGGCCATCACGAACTCGTTGAAGGTCTGCCCGGAATACACGGGACGGAAGCCCAGCTTCACGAGTCCGGCCTTGAGGTATTCGGCCTTGTCGCGGTTGAGCTTCGCAACGTGCCCGAGGCCCGTGCCGCCCATGCTCGCGAGGTACGCGCCGCAGGTCATGGCGCACAGCCCGGCGTTGGAGCAGATGTTGGACACGGCCTTTTCGCGGCGGATGTGCTGTTCGCGGGTGGACAGGGTGAGCACGAAGGCGCGCTTGCCCTTGTTGTCCACGGTCTGGCCCACGAGACGGCCCGGCAGGTTGCGGACGAAGCTCTTGCGGGTCGCCATGAGGCCGAGGTAGGGGCCGCCGAAGCTCTGGGACAGGCCGAAGCTCTGCCCTTCGCCGCACACGATGTCCGCGCCCTGACTGCCGGGACTGGCGAGCAGGCCGTAGGCCATCGCTTCGGTGAAACCGGTGATCAGCAGGCCCTTGCGGGCGTGGATCCATTCGGCCTGTTCGGCGAGGCGCTCGATGACGCCGAAGACGTTGGGCGACTGCACGATGAGCGCGGCGAGGTCGGCGTCGTCCCTGAGGTGCTCAAGGCTGGTGCCGCCCTCTTCGGTCATGGTGAGGTCGCGGACCTCGATGCCGTTGGCGTTACAGTAAGTGTCCAGCACCGTACGGTAATGCGGATGCAGGGCGAGGGACACGGCCACGGCGTTGCGCTTGGTCAGACGGCAGGCCATCAGCGCGCCTTCGGCCAGCGCGGTCGCGCCGTCGTACATGGAGGCGTTGGCCACTTCCATGCCGAGCAGACGGGCGATGAGCGTCTGGAATTCAAAGATGCCCTGCAACGTGCCCTGACTGATTTCGGGCTGGTACGGCGTATAGGCGGTATAGAATTCGGAACGGCCGATCAGGGCCGGGACCACGGCGGGGATATGGTGCTGGTAGCTCCCCGCGCCGATCCACGCGGAACCGGCGGCGGGCATGGCGGCGGCCAGCTCCTCGGCCCGCGCCGTGAGTTCCCACTCCGTCATGACGGTCAGAGGAAGCGGCCCTTCGTGGCGGCAGTCCGACGGGATGGAGGCGAACAGGTCCTCCACCTTGTCGGCGCCGACGACTCCGAGCATCCGCGCTTCGTCTTCCGCGGTATGGGGGAAATAACGATGCATTACAAGGTCTCCAGATGAGCCTTGTACGCGGCGGCGTCCAAAAGCTGATCCACGCCTTCGGCGGTTTCGATCTCGATCAGCCAGCCTTCGCCGTAGGGATCCTGATTCACCTTTTCGGGAGCGTCCACCAGCACCTCATTGACGGCCTTGACGGTCCCGGCGACGGGCATGAACAGCGGGCTCACGGATTTGGTGGATTCCAGCGTGCCGAATTCCTGACCTTTTTCAAAGGTGTCGCCCACGGAAGGCAGTTCCACATAGGTGAGGTCGCCAAGGGCGTTCTGGGCGTAGTCGCTCACGCCGATCTTCCACGGGGCGGCGGTGCTGATCCATTCATGATCTTCGGAGTAACGCAGTTCGGCGGGAATGTTGGACATGGTGTGTTCCTCATCGGGCGGTTGATTTTGACGGTGTGCCCCGGCGGGAGAGGCAAAAGGCATGCCTCCGGCGGCCGGGGAGCATGATGCCCCCGGACCCCCTCGAAACCGCCGCTATCCGGCCCGGCCGAAACGGTTTTTCGTACGGGGCGTATAGCGGCGGTCCGAGCGCGTCGGGAGTTCCCTTTTCGCTTTTCAACGGGTTTCGTCGT
>CAUHBW010000311.1 GCA_959604115.1 uncultured Bilophila sp.
TCATGACCCCGATGCCGCCCACGACCAGCGAGATCAGCGCGATGCCGGAGATGAGCAGGGCCATCGTGCCGGTGGTGTTCTCGATGGTCTTCTTGATGCTGTCGGTGTTCACGGTGAAGAAGTCCTCCTTGCCGTGCCGGGCCGTGAGCAGGGCGGTGAGGTTCTTTTCCGCCATGAGCGGCATCACGCTGTCCTTCACCTTGACGATGACCGACGAAATGTGCCGCTGTCCGGTGATCTTGTGCATGACCGTGGTGTACGGGGCCCACAGGTTGAGCGTGTCCGTGGGGCCGAACACGGTGTCCTGCTTTTCGGCCACGGCGATGATTTCCAGCGGCTGGCGGTTGAACAGCAGCACCTTGCCCACGGGGTCGCCGCCTTCGGGGAACAGCTTCTTCCATGTGTTGTCGTCGATGACCACGTAGGAGGCGTTGGCCTTCACGTCGTCGGCGTTGAAGAAGCGGCCCATCGCGGGCTTGAGCCCCTTCACGTCGAAGTATTGTTCGCCCACGCCGCTGAGCTGCGCGTTGACCGAGATGTTGCGGTAGACCAGCGTGCCGGTGGTCGTGGTGTTGGGCGTGGCGCTGGCGATGTAGCTCTGCTTGCCGAGGATTTCGGAGTCCGCGACCGTGAGGGTCTTGACCTTGTCCGATTTGCGGTCGCCGAAGCCCTTGCCGGGATAGACGTTGATGGTGTTCGTGCCCATCGAGCTGATGTCCGCGATGATCTTGGCCTGCGAGCCCCGCCCGAGCGCCACCACGGACACCACCGAGGCGATGCCGATGATGATCCCGAGCATGGTCAGCACGGAGCGCATCTTGTGCGCGAGGATGGCCTGCACCGACATCTTGAACGCCTCGACGAACTGGTCCTTGCGGAACAGGAGGGAGGGCCGGGAGTTCTTGTGTTCCCCGCGTTCCGGGGCGGGCGTGAAGGGACGGCTCCGGGTGTCGGAGATGATCGCGCCGTCCTTGATCTCGATGACCCGGCTGGCGAACCCCGCGATGTGGTGGTCGTGGGTCACGACGATGATGGTGTGCCCCTGCCGGTTCAGCTCGGTAAGGATGTCCATGACGTTCTCGCCGCTCTTGGAGTCCAGCGCGCCCGTGGGCTCGTCGGCGAGGATGATGCTGCCGCCGTTCATGAGCGCGCGGGCGATGGAGACGCGCTGCTGCTGGCCGCCGGAGAGCTCGTTGGGCCGGTTCTCCAGCTTGTCGTCCAGCCCGAGGTTCGTGAGCAGCGTCCGGGCGCGTTCGAGGCGGGCCTTGCGGTCCACCCCGGCGTAGATCGCCGGGAGGGCGACGTTTTCCGTGGCGGACAGCGTGGACAGGAGGTTGTAGCGCTGGAAGATGAACCCGATGCGCTTGCCCCGCAGTTCCGCGAGCCCGTCGCTGTCCAGCGTCCCGATGTCCACGCCGCCGATGCGGCAGACGCCGGAGGACTGGGTGTCGAGACAGCCGAGGATGTTCATGAGCGTGGACTTGCCGGAGCCGGACTGGCCGATGATGGCGACGAAATCGCCCTCGGCCACGGAGAAGGTCACGTCCTTGAGCACGTGGACGCGGTTTTGCCCGTTCCCGTAGAACTTGTTGATGCCTTCGGCTTCGATGATGTTCATGGACGCGGTCCCCGGTGACGCTTCTGGAGCTCGGCGTCGCGTTCCTTCTGGGTGAGCTGGGCCGTGATCACTGCGTCGCCCGCCCTGAGCCCGGAAAGAATCTGGATATGGATGCCGTCGGCGAGGCCGGTGGCGACTTCGCGTTCCTCGGGCTGCCCGGCGGCGTCGAGCACGCGGACGTATTTTTTCCCGTCCCGCGCGGTCACGGCGACGACCGGGACGAGGAGAGCGTTCCGGACGTCGGCGACGGTGATCACGTTCTGGGTGGTCATGCCGATGCGGAGCGGCCCACCCTTGTTGTCGATGAGCGCCTTGCCGTAATAGTACACGGCGTTGTTCGAGGACGAGGAGGACGACGAGGACGCCGAACTTCCCGTCGAGGAAGTCGTCTTGTAGCTGCCGTCCGTGAGCGTGGTCAGGCCGGGGTCGATGGAGGTCAGGGTGGCGTCGTAGACCGTCTCGGGATCAGACAGGATGGTGTATTTGATGGGCATGCCGGGCTTCACGGCGGTGATGTCGCCCTCGGAGATTTCGATCTTGATTTCCATCTTGTCGAGGTCCGCGATCTGGACGATGGTCGGCGTGGTCTGGTTGGCGTTGACCGTCTGGCCTTCGTCCACGGGCACGGACACGATGGTCCCGTCGAGCGGTGCGGTGATGCGGGTGTAGCCGAGGTTGACCTCGTCCGTGTTCACGGCGATCTGGCTCTGCCGGATCAGGGATTCGAGTTCGGTCACTTCGGCCTTGGCGAGGGCGTAGGCGTTCTCCGCGTCCTCAAGGCTTTCCTTCGAGGAGGCGTCGCGCTTCTTGAGCTGCTGCTCGCGGTCATACTTCGTCTTGGCGATCTTGAGCGCGACCTTCTTGGCGGCGAGCTGCGATTTGTAGGATTCGAGCCTGGCCTTGTCCGTTTCGAGCTGGTTGAGCTGGGGCACGGAATCGATTTCGGCGATCAGATCGCCTTTTTTCACGTCCTGTCCGAGGACGACGTGCAGTTTCTTGATCTGTCCGCCGACCTGCGCGCCGACGCTGACCAGCTGAACCGCGCCGACCTCGCCCGTGGCGTTGACGGTTTTCACGAGGTCGCCGGTGATCACGGGTTCCGTCAGATAGGCTATGCCGTCGCCCTGATCGGCGCGGAGCACGTACCAAGCGACGGCGGCGGCTGCGACGACGAGCGCCGCGATGAGGAACAGTTTCTTTTTCATCAACGTTTCCGATGGAAAACGCTCCGTGGGAGCGTGTTATGCCGCCTGTCGGCGGTGTGGAATCTTCCGGCGCATTCGGGGCGCGCCGGAAGGGCTCAATCCGTTTTCGCTTCTTCCGGGGGCGGAGGAGGCACGACGTCCCTGTTCAGATGCTTGTTCAGGAACTCGCGGGCCACGGTCTTTTGACGTTCGTCGAGGATGGGTTCCATCTCGTTGAAGTGCCTGACCATGAAGTCTTTTCGGAACGCCCGAGCCCGTTCGGACTCCTTCACGAACTGGGGATGGAGCCGGACGAAGACTTCCCGGACCCGTTTCCGCTGTTCCGAGGTGAGGTCCAGCATGTCCGTCAGATATTCCACGGCGCGTTCCGGTCCGGGCGGCTGCCGGAAGCTCCGGAACCAGCCGGGATGGCTGACGGCGACGGTTACGCCGACGAGGCCGCCCGCGACGAAGGTCAGGGCGAGGGCCAGCAGGCTCTTGAGGCGAGTACGCATCAGAAAAACACCTCATAGCTGGAAACGACGCTCTGCGCATAGTCGGCAAGGGCCGGGGTCGGGTCCCCGGCGTGCCAGAACAGCATCAGCGCACAAAGGATAATGGCGAGATTCGCCAGCGCAAGGGGCCGGAAGCGTTCCGCCAGCCAGTCCGGCACCTCGGGATCGCGCATGGGGCGGGCCCGGACGGCGAACATCACCCGTTCCTCCCAGTCCTCGCCGAGAGGGGGTAGGTCGGGCTTTTCCGCGATCCAGCACCGGCGCGCCGCTTCCAGCGGGTCGTCGCCTTCCGCGTCCCTGTCGCCGGACACGGCCCGTATCAGCTTGTGCATCAGGCTCATTTCGTCCTCCCGAGGCCGTCCGGTCCGAGCAGTCCGCGCAGGCGCACCTTGCTCCGATGAACCCGGACCCGGACGTTGATTTCGCTCATTTCCATCATGGCCGCCGTTTCCGAGACGGAATACCCTTCCAGAAACGTCAGCGTCAGCAGCATGCGATCCTTCGGCTCCAGATGCCGCAGGGCGGCTTCGAGGTCTTCCCGGAGGTTCCGGCGTTCGCTTTCCTCTTCGTAGAGACGGAGCGAGGCCCGGTCGGTCAGCCCTTCCTCCGGCCTTTCGGCGTCGGCGGACAGGGAACTGAACGTTTCCTCCGGCCTGTACCGCTCGCGCAGCCGTTCGTAGCAGCAGCGCAGGGCGATGGTCGCCAGCCAGCGTTCAAAGGAACGCCCCTGATAGGACCGCAGGCTTTCGTAGGCGCGCACAAAGGTTTCCTGCGCCACTTCCGGCACTTCGTGCGGCAGGACGTGCGCCGCGACGAGACGTCGCACGCGCGGCCCGTAGAGCCGCAGAACGTCCCGGAACGCTTCCGTGTCGCCGTCCAGCACGGCCCGCAAGGCGGCTTCGCCCGCATCCTTCATGAACTCTCGTCCTTTTGACATGGCTCCGTCCCGCCTTACGCGGAACGGGCGCGGGAAAAGCCCCTGTATAACCTGAGTGCGCCGTTGAGGCCCGTTTTGTTACACCCCGGAACACTTTTTTTCGATAATTTCCGGACGCTCCTCTTCTTTCCCTCAAACGGATTCCGGCCCCGCGTCGTCCATCCTCCGACCGCACACCATGCTACGTGAAAACGGCCTCACCGCGTATTGTTTTTCCCGTCTCGTCCTTCTCCAACAATTTCATGCCAATACCTTAAAATATTCCTTCGCTTCAAACCAATGAACCTAGATATTCATTCATGACATTTCCTCTCCCGACAGAAACGCGGCTTTCCCCCTCGGACGACGCCGACGGGGAAAGCCGCGAACAGGGATTCGATAAGGCCGAAAGTCTTGGGAAGAGGAGAGGAGGGGGTACCGGGGGAGGGGAGGAGAAACCTTTCT
>CAUHBW010000312.1 GCA_959604115.1 uncultured Bilophila sp.
AAGACTCTCAATGAGTCCCTTGACGCTTCTTCCATCCCAAGAACGGAATGTCCTGTTTGGCAAAGGCCGGGAAAAGTCGGAAGGATGCCGAGAGGGGATGATCACCTCATCTCCACGTGCAGTGAGGTGTCTGGTCAACGCCGTTCCTATAAATCCGGAACCTCCCAATATGACGACCCGCATGGTATTCTCCTTTTTTCTCTGAATACCGGGGCTTGCCTGAGAGCGCCAATATTTTTACTGATCCGGGAAATAAAAAAGCCGGATCATGCAATCCGGCCCGAATCACCAACCGTATCAGCCGATATTCAATTGAAGCAATCTGTTGGAAAATTGCATACAATCAAAATTGGACGGCTCCAATCCATGATCCCTCAACAGAATTTTTCCGATGCCAAAGGCGAACCACAGATGTTGGGCGTCTTCCGTACCCACTTCGGGAACTTCAGCGATCCGTTTTTCGGGTATCTTGTCGAAAAGTTCGTCCGCTACGGATTTGACGAAGATGCGCTCGATGTTGTGCGCGGCGGCAACTTTCAACAAGAACGCCTCATCGGAGACGCCTTTGTCTTGAAACTCCGCGCGCAGATTATCCGCAAGATCAAAAACATCCATGATGCCCTCCTCTATGGAAACGATGGTCACAAAAATCCCCGTCACAGCCAACACCGGAAGGGGCATGTACGTGTTGCGCAATGCGAATAAAGCCTATGGCCATGCCCTCGCGAATGCCTTGAGTTGTGTTGCATTCCACACGAGGGTAATGCTGTCGAGAGAAAAGGGCATCCCGGGGTTCCTCATCGTTATCACGCCGCATCGACTCTGTAAATATGGAATCCTATTTCGGCAACGCGTAGACGTGGCACGGTATCGCTAACAGAAATCGCGCCGGGTATGGATTTTGGGGGGCGTCACAAATAATGGGGGGATTTGCATCTTTATGATATAAACATCGGAAAAAAGAAAAACAAACCGTACAAGCAATACAAGAAAGAACTTTTTATATTTCAATATATTATATTGATGACAATACATTCCATCACAAAGTCGCGACAACCGGAATCAGGAATACATGATCATATATCGTACTATGATTATGTGACTTTTATAGAAATGTACAAATCTGCGGAAGGTTGCATCCGCATCGGAGACACCGCGCGCGAAATGGACGGTAAGGCTGTACCGCTTCAAATCATTTATGATTACAAGGTATTAATAGGATATTTCTGATGACTGGAGTTCGTTTCCTGTACCTCATGATCGCACCGAGCCCTCGATATTCCTGGTCCACACACATGCTTTTGTTGGCTCCACTACTGATCGTTATGCTTTTTATCCTTTTGGGCGTGGGCTGGTGGGGCGAACCGGTCCGGCATTTCTTCGCGACGCTTGCAACGTCGTATCCGAGTTTTACCGAAGTCATGCGCATCCTGACCCATGTGGGAAACCCACTTGTCTATTCCGTCTATCTTATTCTTCTTTTGAGAGCGATTGTCCAAAAACGGCATCAGGAACTTTTCTTTGCGCTGCGTTGCTTGCTGTTCAGCGTCCTGTTCCTCTGCGTCGTCATGCAAGTGATGAAGTACGGATTGGGCATGCCGAGGCCCGGCGTTCCCTGGCCGCCGCAACCACTGGCTCTCATCGATTCGTATGCATCTTTCCCCTCCGGGCATACGGCGACCATCGTTGCCTCCGCCGTTCCCTTGGCCCTCTGGTTTCGGCACAGGTCGTTCTCGTGGGCGGCTGCTTTGCTTATTGCTTTGATGGGTATTTCACGGATGTGGCTTGGTCAGCACCATCCCGTTGACATTATAGGAGGGATGGTGCTGGGGAGTTTTGCGGCCCGGTTCATTGCCTGTGAACAGGAGACGATTGCCGAATAAAACACTCGCCGCGAGCGTCAATAATACAAAATCCCCTTCCGGGTACCGAAAGAGGATTTTGTCTGGCAAGGTGCATAAGGCTGGAAAGCCAAAAGATTCTATTCTTCCATATAGGTTGCGGACTGGATGCCCTTTTCCGCCACCGTCACGCTGTGCATCGCCACATTGGCGGGAAGGGCGGGGGCCATCTGTTTCCAGATATACCGGGCGATGTTCTCGGAAGAAGGATTGGAAACATCGAACGGAGGCACATCGTTGATATACGCATGATCCAGCGGTTCCAACGCATGCTTGAGGAGGGTCTTCAAATCGCCAAAATCCATCAACAGTTCCGTGTCGTTGGAGAGGGTATCTCCCTTGACCACGACCTCGACGGCGTAATTGTGCCCGTGCAGGTGTTCGCACTTTCCCTGATAGTGGCGAAGAGCGTGCGCGGCGCAGAACTCGGAACGGACTGTAAGTTTCCAGAAGGGGCGAGACATATGTTTCCTTTCGAGTAAACGTTATTGAACAGGAGCGGAACTCCAGCGATGCATGTCCTGACGAAATGCGGGGCCGGGGGAAACCGTCCAGCGAGGACCGAGGCGGACACGGCAAAACGTTCCGTCAAGGTGGAACACCAACTGCACTTCCGTGCCGCCTTTGTGACGTTCAAGTATTGCTTTAAGGGATTCTATCCCTTCGGCGTTCAGGCGAGAGACATCCAATTCCCACGATACCGGGGCATCGCTGGCGGAGCATGCGTCGGCCAGTGCCTGTACGGAGACACCCCGGAGCTTGATTTCCTTCACCGGAGGCTCGTCGTCTCCATCCTCGTTCTCGCTGTCCGGAGAATAAGACGAGCTTTCCCGGTTGTCGATAGTCGCCGTCAGCAAAAGCGGCTGTTCCGAGTGAAGCAGCTCCCGCGCGGCATTCAGTTCCTCCGTAAAGAAGGTGACTTCGCCGGAAGCCGTCAAATCCTCCACGGCGACGAACGCCATGCGGTTGCCGCGTTTGTTGAGGATTTCCCGGATGCTCGTCACCAGCACGGCGCACTTGATGGTGGCCTTGTCTCCCATTTCCCGGCAGTCTTCCAGCGAACGGAGGCCCAGCCGATTCAGCTCGTGCCGGTAAGGCTGCAGGGGATGACTGGTCAGGAAGAAACCCAGCGATTCCTTTTCAAAACGCAGTTTCTGGTCTTCATCCCATTCCGGGACGCTTTCCTCTTCGCAGGAGAAGCCCAGACCGGACGTTTGCGCTTCGTTTTCCTGCTTCGGCGCGAGGGCGAGCAACGAAATCTGGTTTGACTGCTTTTCCTTTATCTTCTTTTGAGCGCGGGCAACGACGCTGTCCAGTGCGGCGATCAGGGCCGCGCGGGTGCAGCCGAAACAGTCCAGCGCGCCGCCCTTGATAAGGCTTTCCAGCACGCGCTTGGTGACTTTGCGAAGGTTGACGCGGATGCACATATCGAGGAAGGAACGGAACATTCCCTCCTTTTCCCGTGCCGCCACGATTTCCCGGATCGCTTCATCACCCACGTTCTTGATGCCCCCAAGCCCGTAAATGACAGCACCGTCGCGCACGATGAATTCCCGTCGGCTGAGCTGAACGTCCGGTTTCTTGACCTCGATGTCCATGTCCTTGCAGACCGCGATGTACTTGAGGATCTTGTCCTGGTTGCCGATTTCGGAGGTGAGCAGGGCGGCCATGAATTCCACCTTGTGGTGGGTTTTCAGGTAGGCCGTATGGTACGAGATGAGCGCGTAGGCGGCGGAGTGGGATTTGTTGAAACCGTATTCAGCAAATTTTTCCATTAAGTCAAAGATTTCGGTGGCCTTTTCTTTGGGGACGCCGTTCTTGATGGCGCCTTCCGTGAACAAGGTCCGTTCCTTGGCCATGGCTTCGGCGTTTTTCTTGCCCATCGCGCGCCGGAGCAGGTCTGCGCCGCCAAGCGTATATCCGGCGACGATCTGGGCGATCTGCATGACCTGTTCCTGATAGACGATAACGCCGTACGTATCTTTCAGGCAGCCTTCCAGCGACGGAAGGGGATAGGTAACATCCACTTCGCCGTGCTTGCGCTTGATGAATTCATCGACCATGCCGGAACCCAATGGTCCGGGCCGGTACAGCGCCAGCATGGCGATGATGTCTTCAAAGCAGTTCGGACGGAGCATCCTGAGATACTGGCGCATCCCCGAACTTTCCACCTGAAACACGCCGTCGGTGTCGCCGCGGGCGAAGATGTCGTAGGTATCGGGGTCCGTGAGCGGAAGAATGTCGAGGTCCGGCGCGGTTTTTCCCTGTTCTTCAATCGCTTTCAGGGTGTTGTCGATGAGCGTCATGGTCCGCAGACCAAGAAAGTCGAACTTCACGAGGCCGACTTTTTCCACCATCTTCATGTCGAACTGCGTGACGAGTTCGCCTTTCTTCCCCCGGTAGATGGGCAGATATTCCTGCATCGGCTTGTCGGAAACCACGACCCCGGCGGCATGCGTCGAGGCGTGCCGCGACAGCCCCTCAAGGCGCATGGAAATATCTATCAACTTGCGGATGACCTGGTCTTCTTTATACAGGTTGGCCAGCTCCGGTTCCGCATCAAGCGCCTTTTTGATCGTCATCTTGAGATCGTCGGGGATCAGCTTGGCGATGCGGTCGGTTTCCTTGAAGGACAGATCAAGCGCGCGCCCCACGTCGCGGACCACGGCCTTGGCCTTCATTTTTCCGAACGTCGTGATCTGGGATACGGAGTCGATGCCGTATTTCTGGCTCACGTACTGGATGACGCGGGTACGCTTGTCTTCGCAAAAGT
>CAUHBW010000313.1 GCA_959604115.1 uncultured Bilophila sp.
TCATGGCATGACCTTATTGCTGCGCAAACCTTGATTGTTTCGAAACAGGCCTTCAACTATCACGCACACCGGAGCAAGGCAACCGGGCCGCCCCTGAAGGGGAAAACCTCCCTCGCGGCAATCACTTCTTGACAGCGTATGCGAGAGCCCCTAACTTGAATCGATACCCCATTTTAAGGAGCCCATAATGTCCAAACCGATCCGGTTGTTCAAACTCGTCACCGGCGAACTGGTTCTCGGCAAGTTCGACGAAGAAGCCAACATGCTCGAAGACGTGGCGATCATTCAGGTCGTTCCTACCCAGCAGGGCGTCCAGATGATGATGCTTCCCTACGGCTACCCCTTCGAACAGGAATTCAAGGGCAGCATTTCCGGCCAGCACTTCATGTACGAATACAAAAAGCTGCCCGATGATCTGGAAACCAAGTACCTCGAAGCCTGCACCAATCTCACCCTGTCCACCGGCGGACTCGCCGGGGGCCCCAAGTCTCCCCTCATCAAGTAGCTTTTTCCCGCTTCGGATGAAAACGCCCCCATCCCGTCCGGCACGCCGGACCCGGTGGGGGCGAAATGTTCCACCCTCGTCTCGCCCGCGGAACCCCTTCTCATGAAAGAACTCCTCTCCATTCTTCCCCGGCCCAGCCACTACATCGGCACCGAGGAAGGCTCCGTCCACAAAGACCCCGCTTCCGTTCGTCTGCACTGCGCGCTGGCCTTTCCCGATCTGTACGAAGTGGGCATGTCCTACCTCGGCCACAAGATTCTGTACGCCATCCTCAACCGCCGGGACGACGTGCTGGCGGAACGGGTGTACGCGCCCTGCCGCGAAACCGGGAAGCTCCTCCGCGAGCACGACGTCAGCCTCGCCACGCTGGAAAGCGACACCGACATCGTGAAGACGCACATGTTCGCGTTCGCGATCACGCACGAGCTGTGCTTCACCAACGTCCTGTACATGCTGGAACTGTCCGGGATTCCGCTGCGGGCCGCCGATCGCGGGGACGACCTGTTCCGCTGGCCGCTCATCGTGGCGGGCGGCGGATGCGCCATCGCCTCGGAACCGCTCGCGCCGTTCATGGACCTGATGCTCCTCGGCGAAGGGGAGGAAATGGTGCCGGAGCTGTGCGACCTCGTGATCCGGGCCAGAGAGGAACGCTGGAGCCGCACGCACCTCATCGAAGAGGCCGTGAACATCCCCGGCGTGTACGCGCCGTCGCTGTACCGGCACGACGAGAAGGGGCGGCTCACGCCGCTGAAACCCGATCTGCCCACGCCCGGACGCCGGATCGTGGCGGACTTCGACGCCGCCGCCTATCCCGAAAGCCAGGTGGTGCCCTTCGGCGCGGTCCACAACCGCCTGAGCCTCGAAATCGCCCGAGGCTGCACGCGCGGCTGCCGATTCTGTCAGGCGGGCATCCTGTACCGCCCCGCCCGCGAGCGCAGTCTGCCCAATCTGGAAAAAATCCTCGAAAACTGCCTGAACGACACCGGATTCGACGACGTATCCTTCCTCGCCCTCAGTTCGGGCGACTTCTCGGGCCTCAAGACGCTGTTCCTCGGCACGATGGACCGCTGCGAGGCCGAACAGATTTCCGTGTCCCTGCCTTCCCTGCGCGTCGGGTCCATCGACGACGACATCATGGCCCGTCTGGCGGGCATCCGCCGCACCGGGGCCACGCTCGCGCCCGAAGCGGGCAGCCAGCGGCTCCGGGACATCATCAACAAGGGCGTCACCGAAGAAGGACTGATGCTCCACGTCCGCAAGCTGTTCGAGCACGGCTGGCAGCAGGTGAAGCTGTACTTCATGATCGGCCTGCCCGGCGAGACGATGGAGGACATCGAAGCCATCGTGGACCTTTCCCGCAAGGTGCGCGACGCCGCCGGACGCGGGATGCCGCGCCTTCAGGTGACGGCGGCCATTTCGCCGTTCGTGCCCAAGTCGCACACGCCGTTCCAGTGGGAGCCGCAGATCACGCTGGAACAGGTCCGCGAGCGCATCCAGTACCTGCGCAACGCCTTCAAGGCGGAAAAATGCCTGAAACTCCGCTGGCATGAACCGGACATGAGCTTCCTCGAAGGCATCCTGTCCCGCGCGGACCGCCGCATCGGGGACGTGGTGGAAAAGGCGTTCCGCAAGGGCGCGATCTTTTCGAGCTGGGTGGAAAACTTCAGCCTCGATCCGTGGATGGAGGCTCTTGCCGAATGCGGCCTGACCGCCGAGGAGTTCACCGGGGCCCGCGATCTTGACGCGCCCCTGCCGTGGGATCACCTCAACGCCGGGGTATCCCGCGAATTTCTGCTGCGCGAACGCCGCCGGGCCTTTGAAGGCAAGATTTCGGACGACTGCCGGTATGCGGCCTGCCGCAACTGCGGAGCCTGCGACACGGCGGCGGGTCCGTCCCTGCTGCCCCGCACGCCGGGACTGGCCGAAGGCGCGCACCGCAACAGTCTAAATTTCAAGCAGCGCGACCAGCTCGAACACCAGCCCAATCTGGACGAGAACGGACGCCTGCGTATGCCGCCGAAGCAGCCCAAGGCCACCGAGCCACCGGCGATCCATTCGGCGCTGGCGGTCAAGGCCGTGCGCTACCGCGTATGGCACACCAAGGAGGCGGAAGCCGCCTACATCAGCCAGCTTGAGCTGCAATCCCTGCTCGAACGCGCCATGCGCCGCGCCCGTTTGCCGATGGCCTTTTCGCAGGGCTTCCATCCCCTGCCGCTCATTTCCTTCGGGCGCGCCCTGCCCGTGGGCGTGGAAAGTCAGGCCGAGTGGTTCTCCATCGTCCTGCGCGAACCGCTTTCCGCCGATGAGGTCATGGAACGCCTCGCTCCCCGAATGATCCGGGGCATGCGCCTCGACAGGCTGGAGGAAATCCCGGTCAACGACAAGTCCGTCGGAGCCGTGCAGGAAACCTTCTCCCTGCGCTTCGCCGGAGCCCAAGCGGACCGGCAACGCTTCCGCGACGCATGGGACGACTTCGCCGCCACGGACACCCTGCCCTTCACCCGCGAAACCAAGAAGGGGCCGCGCACGGCGGACATCCGCCCGCTGTTCGAGGTCATCGAATGGGACGAGCACGGCACGCTGTATCTTGTGACCGACTGGTCCTCGACCTACATTTCACCCATGACCCTCGCTCGCGCGATCACGCCGTGGGCCGAACCGCATCAGCTCAAAATCATGAAGCTGTCGCAGATGTTCGGATAAGACGTTCGCGAAGGGCGGTCGGGGATGCTTCCCGGGCCGCCCTTCACATTCCTTTTTTCCCGCGACGGATGAGTCCCCGGATGCGGAGAGCTTTTCAGGATACCGGCTCGTCTTGTTGGAACGTCCCGCTTGGTGGGGAACGTTCTGCCTGAGCAGAGGCCCCGAATAACGTTTGTTCGGGGCCTCTGCTCATGGCCTTTCGGGAACCGGCGTTACCGGTACGCGAACTCGGCGCATTCCGCGATGACACCGTCCGGGAGCGCACGGTCATGGTCATGCCGATCGGTACGACGGCGGCGTCACGGATAGGGGCCGCCCGCGTTCCAGCAGCCGCTCCCGGAAGGCGGAATCCACCGGCAAGGCGTCCGCATTTCCCGGAAAGAGGCCGCTTCCTGTCCGGCGCCCGGCAGCGCGGAATCCACCTGCGCGAATGCGGGTCCCCCATGCCGGAACCGCAGATCGCACGATGTCCGCAACAGGTTTTCGTACGACACGCTCGCCGCGTCCGGATCATCCTCAGAGCGCCGGCTAACCTGCCGTACTTCCTTTCTTGAAACCGGGATGCGCCGGTCCGGCAATGAAAAAGGCCGCAGAGACGGCCTTTCATGAAACTGACGATGACGAGGAAACATCCCGGACGGCGTTACAAATACAATTCCAGCAAGCCCTCGGGCGGGGTGATGCGGATGATCTCGGCGTCGAGATCGATGTCCGCGACAAATTCGGGCACGGCGGGCAAAAGGATTTCCTTGCCGCCGGGCGTGAGGATGGACCAGATTTCCTGTTCGCCGTGGAACAGGACGTGCTCCAGCGTGCCGAGCGGTTCGCCGGTCGCGTCGAGCACAACGGACAGACCGAGCATGTCGTGCAGATAGACCTCGTCCTCGTCCAGCTCGGGCAGCGAGGCTTCAGGCACGAGCAGGGTCTGCCCGCGCAGAAATTCGGCGGTGGTGCGATCGGGCGCTTCGACAAACCGGATCAGCGGGGTTCCCTGATGTATGCGGACCGTATCGACCTCCACCTTGCGGGGCGGCCTGTTGCCCGCTTGCAGGTACACGTTGCCGCCGCGCAACAAGTCCAGAGAATCCGCATAGTAATTGACGCGGACCTCCCCACGGATGCCGTGAGGGCGGGCCAGCGTGCCGATCTCGACCAAATCGGAGGGGATGGTGCGTTCCGCCACGGACTACTCCACGATTTCCAGCATGACCCGGCGATGGGCCTTGGACGAAGCCGCGCCGAGCAGGGTGCGGAGCGCGCGGGCGGTGCGGCCCTGCTTGCCGATCACCTTGCCGAGGTCTTCCTTGGCGACGCGCAGTTCAAGAACCGCGCCCTGTTCCCCTTCCACCTCAGTGACCTGCACGTCCTCGGGCTTGTCCACAAGTCCTTTGGCGACAAATTCCACAAAATCTTTCATAAGGTTACCTGATCCTGTTCTGCTAGGAGG
>CAUHBW010000314.1 GCA_959604115.1 uncultured Bilophila sp.
GGTGCGCCCCGTCCGGCTGCGGCGCGGCGGCCGGCGCAGGCTGGCCCCTCCGGTCATCCTGTTGTAAAATTTTGACACGGCGGGGCGCCGCCGACGTCCGGCGGACTCCTTACAAACGCGGCGGAGCGTGCGGCGGCGGACTGCGGCTTCGGGGACGCCTCCCGGGGCCTTCCGGCCCGGACTTGACAAAAAGACGTATTCTCAAACATACAAAACCGGACTATTACAGGATATCGGGGCGCACGTCGCTCCTGCGCCACAGCGAGGCATACTCATGGATACCAGATCCTTTGACGACATTTTCCGGCGGTTTCAGAGCGTGACCGGAACCAGTACGCAACAGGAACTGGCGGATGTGCTCGGCATCAAGCAGTCCACCATTTCCGAATCCAAAAAACGCAACACCGTGCCTCCGGGATGGTACCTGACCCTTTTCGAGACGCGGGGCGTCAGCCCGGACTGGCTCAAGCAGGGCAAGGGGCCGATCTATCTGCGGACCGAGGACGGCAGCTATCTGGAGCCGACCCCCGCGCTCACGCCGTTCGGGCGGGGCGTTTCCGTGCCCTACTACGAGTCGGCGCAGGTCGTGGACAGCGTGTGGCAGCCCGCCGGAAACATCGTGCTGCCCGAGCCCTACGCGGGACGCGGGGTCCGGGTGGTGCGGATGACGGGAGACAGCTTCGCGCCCACGGTCTGCAAGGGGGCCTTCGTCGGCGTGGATACGACCGACGCGCGCCCTTCGAGCGGCGGCATCTTCGCGGTGTCCCTGCCCCTCGAAGGGCTGGTGCTCAAGCGCGTGTTCAGCGACAGCGGCATGTTCATCCTGCGCACGGACAATCCCCTGCACCCGGCGGTGAGCATGGCGCTTGAGGACGCGGGCCGCATCGTCGGACGGGCCGCGTGGGTGTTTCAGGAGCTGTAACGCCGCATCCGGCGACGGTTTTTCTTTGGAGAAAGGCGGGATTTTCCCGCCTTTTCCATACGGGGGCCGCCCCGCGCGGCGGGAGGCTCCGTTCCCGTTCCGCAGTGACAGCACGGGGCGAAAGGTGTATACCGGTTTCTTTCGCTCTACAGGAGAATCGGCATGAATATCGGATCGTATACGTTCGGCGAGTTCAAGCGGCTTGCGGAGAATTTTCACGGCTACGCCGCGCCGGGGCTGCTCATCGGCGGCTACATGGTGGAAATGGCGAAGGCCCGCCTCCCGGAAGGGACGCTGTTCGAGGCGGTGGTGGAGACGCGCAAGTGCCTGCCCGACGCGGTGCAGCTGCTGACGCTGTGCAGCGCGGGGAACAACTGGATGCGGGTGCACAACCTCGGCCGGTATGCGGTGTCGCTGTACGACAAGCACACGGGCGAGGGCGTGCGCGTGAGCGTGGACCCCGCGAAGCTGGACGCCTACCCGGAGATCAGGGACTGGTTCCTCAAGCGCAAGCCCAAGAAGGATCAGGATGAGGCGCGCCTGCTCCGCGAGATCGAGGAGGCCGGGGACGGCATCTGCAAGCTGGAGCCCGTGGCCATGAAGCGGCGTTTCCTCGGCCACACGCACATGAGCGCCATCGGCCTGTGCCCCCTGTGCGGCGAAGCCTATCCGCTGGAGGACGGCCCGATCTGCCGGGGCTGTCAGGGCGAAGCGCCCTACGTGACCGCCTCCCGCGTGCTGAGGGAGTCGCCCACCCGCGTGGTTCCGGTGGAGGAGGCGGTGGGCAAGACCGCAGCCCACGACATGACCCGCATCGAGCCGGGCGCGTTCAAGGGGCCGGAATTCAAGGCCGGGCAGAGGATTTCCGTGGGGGACATCTGCCGTCTCCAGCAGATGGGGCGTTTCCACGTCGCGGTGCGCGAGGACGCGCCCGACGCCGGGGATCTCGTGCACGAGAACGAGGCGGCGGAAGCCTTCGCGCGGCGCATGGCGGGTCCGGGCGTGACCTACAGGCTGCCCCCCCACGAGGGCAAGATCGATTTCGTCGCGGAGCGCGCCGGCCTGTTCTGCGTGGACGCGGAACGGCTGTTCCGGTTCAACATGGTTCCCGAGATCATGGCCGCGACCCGTCAGGACGCCACGGTGGTCGAGGAGGGCGCGCGGCTTGCCGGAACGCGGGCGATCCCGCTCTATCTTTCCCGCGCCCGGCTGGGCGAGGCGCTTTCCGTGCTCGGCGAGGAGCCGCTCTTCGAGGTGCTGCCGCTGCGCAAGGCGAAGGTGGGCATTCTCGTGACCGGGACGGAGGTGTTTCAGGGCATCATCGAGGACAAGTTCATCCCGGTGATCACGGCGAAGGCGCGCCAGTTCCACTGCGAGGTGACGCGTTCGGTCATCGCGCCCGACGACGTGGACCGCATCGCCCGCGCGGTGGAGGACATCCGCGAGTCCGGGGCCGATCTGCTGGTGACGACCGGCGGCCTCTCCGTGGACCCGGACGACATGACCCGCCGCGCGCTGCTCGAAGCCGGTCTGGCGGACGTGCTGCACGGCGTGCCGGTGCTGCCCGGAACCATGAGCCTCATGGGCCGCATCCCCGGTTCGCCCGCGCATCCCGGCGGCATGCAGGTTCTCGGCGTGCCCGCCTGCGCGCTCTACTACAAGACCACGTTCCTCGATCTCGTGCTGCCCCGCCTCCTCGCCGGGCGCGAGCTCTCCCGCGCCGAACTAGCCCGTCTCGGCGAGGGCGGCTACTGTCTCGGCTGCAAGATCTGCACGTACCCGAAGTGCTCCTTCGGCAAGTAAGACGTCGTCAGGGAAGCGGCGCGGCGTAAAAAAGTCCGGCGGGATATGTTCCGCCGGACTTTTTTCCGTCTTCAACGCGGAAGCGGAAGGCGTCTCCGGGGGGGCGAAGGCCGGGAGCGCGGGAGGCGTTCAGGCATGGATCGCGATCGAACAGGTGTTCTTTCCCTTGTGTTTCGCCGCATACAGGGCCGAGTCCGCGCGCCGGTAAACGTCCAGAAACGACAGTCCCGGCTTCGTGACGAAGATCGCGCCGATGCTGACGGAGATGTTCGTCCGTATGGAAAGCGAGTCGCCGCTCTCCCGGATGGCTTTGAGGATACGCTCCAGACGGTCGCGCGCCTGCTCTTCGGTCCGAATCGAGCAGAACAGCATCATGAACTCGTCGCCGCCGAGCCTGCCCGCGAAATCCTGAGCGCGGCAGATGCCTTGCAGCGTCCCGGCGACATGCCTCAGCACCTCGTCCCCGAAGACATGCCCGTAGGTGTCGTTGATGACTTTGAAGTCGTCGATGTCCAGCACGGCGCAGAGGTAGCGGTCCCGGATGCGGATTTGCTCCTCGACGGCCTGTTGCAGCGCGGAGCGGTTGAGCAGCCGGGTCATGGAATCGTACCGCGCCTGCGCGAGAAGCTCCTTCTCCTGTTCGCTGCGCTTGGTGGCCTCCTCCTTCTGCTTCTGGATGCTCCGGGTCGTCCCGATGATGCGCGCCCATTCGTCGCCGCCGAACGTCTGGATGCCGCGCGCCTTGATGCTGTACCATGAGAGCGTATGCCGCCTGTCGTACAGCTGCACTTCCATGTCCACCATGCCGATGTTCCGGCCGAAGGCGGCGAGGAACAGCGTGATGTTCTCCTGCGTCGGCGGGGCGATGTCGGCGTCGTCGAGGTTGCCGCCCCAGAACGAGACGCTTCTCGTCTCCGCGTTGTATTCGAAGAAAACCTCGCTTACGAGTTCCGTGACCGCCTTGTAGCGTTTGTTCTCGACCTCAAGCTGCTCGTAGGCCCGAGCCAGCTTTTCGTTGGTGTCGACGAGGTTCGTGATGTCCGTGAAGACCAGATACACGACGGGGTAAACGTCCTGATACCGCTCTTCCGTGAAGATGCCCTTGACCTTGACCCACAGGAAGTTCCCGGACGTGTGCCGCAGCCGGTAGCGCAGTTCGAACGGCTTGCCCTGCCTGAGCACCGTACCCAGCCTTTCCCGCACCTGCGTGACGTCGTCCGGGTGGATGTAGAGGCTGCTGTTGAAGCCTTCCCGCTCGATCTTGCCTCTGGTCGTGCCGACCAGCTCGGCAAGGCCCGCGTTGTAGTAAAGGATGGTGAGCTTCGGATCGCAGGCGAATTTGCCGACGCCGTCCGTCGCGTAGCCAAGGACGCTCTCCAATTCCTGATTTTTCTGCTCGGCCATTTCCACGAGCCATTTCCAATTGCTGTCCATATGCGTCTCTGTCGGATTGGGTGTGTCCCGTAATGTCGTCGTGCCCGGTTCTCAAAAAAAGGTCATTGCCTGATTTCATACCTTGAGTCCCGCCCGGTGTATAGTGAAAAGAATTACGCAGTTGTCGCGTATGGTTGCCGGAGGCCGCGCGCGGGAAAACGGCGGATGCGGCGGGGGCCTGACATTTTTCTCGGCGCGCGGCCCGGAGGGGGCCGCCGCCACGGGGCGGACGCGCCCTCAACCCAGCGGGGAAGCCGCTGCGGGCATGCGAAGCCGGATCGCCCGCAAGCGCGGATACGGCCTTCCCGAAAGGCGGCGCGGATGGTCCGGGGCGCGGAAAAACTCCCGTCCGCGCAACCGGGGCGCGGCGGGGAGGCCGTGTCTACGGACAAAACGGTTCCGCCCGGACTTTCGCCCACGCGGAACATCGACGGGAGGGATTCGATAAGGTCAAAAGTCTTTGAAAGGGAAGAGGAGGGGGTTT
>CAUHBW010000315.1 GCA_959604115.1 uncultured Bilophila sp.
TTGAGGCCGCCCGCGCGGGCCGTTATCCGGGCAGGCCCGCCGCCGTGCTTCCGGTCCATCTCTACGGCTGCTGCGCCGATCTCGACGCCCTCCTCGACGTCGCGCAGGGCCTTCCCCTCATCGAAGACTGCGCGCAGGCCCACGGCGCGGCCTACAAGGGCCGTCCAGCCGGGTCCGTCGGCGTCGCCGGAACGTTCAGCTTCTACCCGACCAAGAACCTCGGCACGTTCGGGGACGGCGGCTGCGTGGTCACCTCCGACGAGGCCCTCGCCGACCGCCTGCGCAGCCTGCGCGAATACGGCTGGCGCGACCGCTATCTGAGCGCCGAACCCGGCGTCAACACCCGCCTCGACGAGCTGCACGCCGCGTTCCTGAACGTCCTCCTGCCCGAGCTGCCCGCCAAGAACGCGCGCCGCCGGGCCATCGCCGCCCTGTACGAGCGCGAACTCGCGGGCCTGCCCGGCCTCGTGCTGCCCTCCGCGCCGGACACGGTCGAACCGGTCTATCATCTGTACGTGGTGCGGCATGACCGACGCGACGCGCTCCAGAAACGGCTCCGGGAAAAAGGCGTGGGCACCGCCGTGCACTACCCGAGTCCGGTGCACCTTCAGGAAGCCTACAAGGGCCGCGCGCTCCTCGCCCCGGACGGCCTGCCCGTAACCGAGACGCTCTTCCCGCGCATCCTGAGCCTGCCCATGTATCCCGAACTGTCCGACGCGGACGCCCTCGCGGTCGCTGCGGCGGTCCGCGACTGTCTGCCTCCGCTGACCGGGGAGCGTGCATGAGTTCCGACATATCCGGCAAACCCACCGTCACCGGGCTGGTCCTCACCTACAACGGCGGACGCCTGCTCGGAAAATGCCTTGAATCGCTGGCGTTCTGCGACGCGGTGATCGTGGTCGACTCGTTCAGCACGGACGACACCGAGGCCATCGCCCGGGAACACGGCGCGACCTTCGTCCAGCATCCGTGGAGCGGCGCGCTCCCACAGTTCGAGTACGCCCTCGGCCTCGTCGAAACCGACTGGGTAGTGTCCCTCGATCAGGACGAACTCTGCTCGGACCGGCTCCGCGACGCCATCCGGGCCGCCCTGCCCGGCGCGCCCGCGGACGTCTGCGGGTTCTACCCCGCCCGGCGTTCGTGGTATTACGACCGCTTTCTCGAACACAGCGGCTGGTACCCAGACCGGCTGCTGCGCGTCTTCCGCCGCAACGGGGTGCACTTCACCCAGAGCGGCGCGCACGAGCACATCGATCCCAACGGCGCGACGCGGGAACTCGACGGCGACATCCTGCACTATCCCTACAAGAATTTCCGGGAGCATCTGGACAAGATCAACTCCTATGCCCAGCAAGGCGCCGACGATCTCGCGGCGCGCGGCAAGCAAGGAGGACTCGCCCTCGGCATCCTGCACGGGATCGGGCGTTTCCTCCGCATCTACCTGCTCAAAAAAGGCTTCCTTGACGGCAGGGCCGGGTTCATCAACGCGGTCCACGGGGCTTTCTACGCCTTCCTCAAGTATGTCAGGGTCGACGAAGGCAACTGGGGATTTCCCTACAATCACCGCTAATCAGGGAGAGGACAATGGCGGAACTCAAGTACAAGCGCGTGCTGCTCAAGCTCAGCGGCGAGGCGCTGGCCGGCGAAAAGAAGATAGGTATTGACCCCCACACGGTTTCAAAGATATGTGCAGAAATCGCGGATGTGGCGGATATGGGACTGGAAGTCGCGCTGGTCATCGGCGGCGGCAACATTTTCCGAGGATTGTCCGCCTCCGCCGAAGGGATGGACCGCTCCTCAGCCGACTACATGGGCATGCTCGCCACCGTGCTGAACGCACTGGCGGTGCAGGACGCGCTGGAAAAGACCGGGCACCCCACCCGCGTGCTTTCCGCCATCGCCATGCAGGAAGTCTGCGAACCCTACGTCCGCCGCCGCGCCATGCGGCATCTGGAAAAGGGCCGCGTCGTCATCTGCGCCGCCGGAACGGGCAATCCGTACTTCACCACGGACACCACGGCGGCCCTGCGCGGCATGGAGCTGAAATGCGACGCCATCATCAAGGCCACCAAGGTGGACGGCGTTTACGACAAGGACCCCATGAAGCACGACGACGCCGTGATGTTCAAGAACCTCAGCTATGAGGAAACCCTGCGGCGGCACCTCAAGGTCATGGACTCCACGGCCATCACCCTCGCGCAGGAAAACAGACTGCCCATCATCGTGTGCAACATGTTCAACGGCAGCATCAAAAAGGTGGTGACCGGCGAAAACCCCGGCACCATTGTCGAAGGAGATTAATCGTATGGATAAAGAAAGCATCCTGCTGGATTCCGAAGATCGCATGGAAAAGGCCATCGCCACGCTGGATCGCGAATTCGGCCGTCTGCGTACCGGCCGCGCCTCCACGAGCCTTGTGGACAACATCAAGGTCGATTACTACGGCACGCCCACGGCCATCAGCCAGCTCGCGTCCGTCGCCGTGCCGGACAGCCGCACCATCACCATCCAGCCTTGGGATCGCGGCGCGTTCGCCGGCGTGGAAAAGGCCATCCTCAAATCCGATCTCGGCCTGACCCCCGTGAACGACGGCAAGATCATCCGCATCTCCATTCCCCCGCTGACCGAGGAACGCCGCAAGGAGCTCGGCAAGCTGGCCCGCAAGTCCGGCGAAGAAGCCAAGGTCGCCGTCCGCAACGTCCGCCGCGACGCCAACGACCAGCTCAAGAAGCTGGAAAAGGAAAAGGCCATCTCCGAGGACGAACTCAAGAAGGCCACCGAAGACGTGCAGAAGCTGACCGACAAATTCGTCGCCAAGGTCGACGAAAAATGTCAGGCCAAGGAAAAGGAAATCATGGACCTGTAGGTCCGTTCCGGGGCCCGGCCCCGCTGCGCCTCCGTCCGAGAGGCGGAGACGCAGCGGGCGAGGCCCCTTTCCGACGCTTCGCCACTTCCTAACACCTGAGGCTATCCGATTTCCATGCCCGAACCTTCCCTTCCGATTCCGGCATCAGCGCTTCCGGCCCACATCGCCGTCATCATGGACGGCAACGGGCGCTGGGCTCAGGAACGCGGCCTGTCCCGCAGCGAGGGACACAAGGCCGGCGTCCGCGCCGCCAAGGCCATCGTGACCGAATGCCGCACGATCGGCATCCGCCATCTGACGCTCTACACCTTTTCCCAGGAAAACTGGGGCCGCCCCAAGGATGAGGTCAGCCTGCTCTTTCAGCTGCTGGTCAGTTTCCTCGGCGACGAGCTGCCTTCGATGGAGCGCAACGGCATCAGCCTGCGCGTATTCGGCGATCTGGACGGCCTGCCGCTCGCGGCGCGCACGGCCCTGCGCCATGCGATCAGCCGCACCTCGCGCTGTTCCGACATGATCGTCAACCTCGCCCTGAACTATTCCGGCCGGGAGGAAATCCTCCGCGCCGCGCGCACGCTCATCCGGCGGGGCGTCAGGCCGGAAGACGTGACCGAGGCGGCCTTCCGCGAGTGCCTCTACTCCGCGGGCCAGCCAGATCCCGATCTTCTCATCCGCACCAGCGGCGAGCTGCGCACCAGCAACTACCTGCCGTTTCAGAGCGCCTACAGCGAACTGTATTTCACGACCACCTACTGGCCCGACTTCACGCCGGCGGAACTCCACAAGGCCCTCAGGGACTATGCGGGCCGGAGCCGCCGTTTCGGACTGACACAGGAGCAGATTCAATGATCATCGCCTCCAAGCATCTTCCCCGGATCATCACCGGCCTTATTCTGCTGAGCGTCCTCGGCGCCGCGCTCTACCTTTCCGGGCCCTACCTCTTCGGCCTGCTCCTGCTGTTTACGCTCGTCGGCCTGTGGGAATTCTACGCCATGTTCTGGCCCGAAAACGCCAACCTCGGCGGCCGCATCCTCGGCCTCGTCCTCGGCGGCCTGCTCATCACGGCGGCATGGATGCGCCCCGAGCTGGTCATCTCGGCGCTGGCCCTGTCCACGCTCGTCCTCGCCTGCCTGTTCCTGTTCAGCTGGGCGCACGACGACAAATACCGCTTCACCAGAGTAGCGGTTCTCGCCGGGGGCCTGCTCTATGTGCCCATGCTGATCATGCCCGCCCTGAATTTCGCCGTCCATGAACAGCTTCTGCTCATCTGTACGGCGGCGGGTTCGGATACGGTGGCCTATTTCTTCGGCATGCGTTTCGGCAAGCACAAGATCTGGCCCAAGGTCAGCCCGAAAAAGAGCATTGAAGGCAGCGTCGCCGGGCTTGCCGCCAGCGTGCTCGTGGCGATCTGCTTCGGCCTCGCGTTCGGCGCGGCCGACGCGACCATCTCCGATTACGCCCTGCTCGGCGTGGTTCTCGGCGTGATGGCGCAGCTCGGCGACTTCTTCGAGTCGGCCCTCAAGCGTTCCCGTTCCGTGAAGGACTCCGGCAGCGTGCTGCCCGGACACGGCGGCGTCCTCGACCGCGTGGACAGCCTCCTGTTCGTCATCCCCACCTACGAGTGTGCCCGCGTCGTCATGACGTTTTTTTAAGATAATGAGATGAAAGGGATATGAAATTGGGGGGGGGGGGGGGGGGGGCGACGGAGAAAAGTGGGAGCAGGACCCCCACCCCCCCACCCCCCCCCACACCACCCACC
>CAUHBW010000316.1 GCA_959604115.1 uncultured Bilophila sp.
GCCCGCCTGCGCGGGAGCGCCTCGGCGGTGCGGTTGAGGATCACGATGTTGCCCTTGGTGAGGATGCTGGTCTTTTCGAGCACCTTCTTTTCCACCAGTTCGGCGATGGCTTCGCGGACCTGACGCCGGGTTTCCTTGAGCGGCGCGTTCGCCCCCATGTTCAGGGCCAACGCCAACGTTCGGATATCGCCACGGAATACCGGGTTTTCCCGGTGCGACTGGCAGAACCGGTACATGGCCTTGGCGATGCTCCCGCGGATCTGGAAGCGTTTGGCCACGTCGATCCACGTGAGGCGGTTGGCGACATACATCTCGCGGAAAAACGGGCTGATCGTGACCGAAATGTCGCGTTCCGCGTCGTTTTTGCCCTTGAGGCGCAGATTCGAGATGATGTGCGTGAGGTCGTACAGCGTCTCCTCGCCCCGCTCGCGGATCACAAGCTCAATGGTGCCGTGCGCGAGGCACTTGAGCCCCGTCACCAGCCGCGCATAGTGGTTCTTGCCGGGACGCTTGTTTCCCATGAGTTGCAGGATGGGCAGCATCGGCCCCTTGTAGGTGAATTTCCCCGTGCCGCTGTCCGGGAACGCCGACCGCACCGGCTCGGGGAACGCCTCCACCCCGCCCGAAACGTAGGGCGCATCGGGCACGCCCGGCACCACAGGCACGAACCCCTCGTCGGAATCCTTGGCATTCCCCTTGGATGCCGCGGCGTTGGAGGTCCGCGCATGCCGCGCTCCGAAGCCCTCCGGCCCGGACTCGATGATCGCCAGAAGCGCCATAAGCACGTCCTCTTCCTCGACGCTGAGCTTCGGCCCGGTGTACAGGATGTCCCCCCACGGCCCGGAGGAGATGCGTTCCTTAAAGAAGTACGCCCCCGAAGCCACGATCCGGGCCTTTTCCTGCGGCGAAACGTCGAGTTCGCGGATGAGCTTGTCCCGAGGGCCCTTTTCGCGGTTGCCCATCGGGAAAAACGGAGAAACACGGGCAATGCTGGTAGGATAGCCGCACCACACCGTCGGGCGTTCCCTCGGCGCGGGAGCCGGGGAGGGAGTCGCGGCCTCGGGCGGAACCGGCGCGGGCACGGGCTTGGCGGCCCGCACGACCTCGCGGGCGGATTCCGCAGCCTGATCGCGCGCCAACTCTTCGAGACTCACGGGCGCGGGGCGTCTGCGGGCTTCGGGAGCCTCCGCCGGATGTGGAACGCCCTTGGAGCACGGGCAGCCTTCCTGCCGCCATTCCTCAATGATGTCGCGAAGAAAGGAGGGTATCGCCTCCCAGTCGAAGGCTTCGACCTGTGCGGCCAGCGTGGGATTGTACCGCCGAAGACGTTCGCGTTCCACATCGGAAAGCGGAACGTTTCCAGCAGGTTCGAGAAAACGGCGCAGCGCCTCGCCCACGGGCTTCATGGTGTTGCTCATAACGGCATTCCGCTCCGGATCGCCCGCACGCCGCCCGCAGGACGGAGGAAAAACCGCCGGGGCGCGCGCGATCCCGGCATGCCCGGGCGCGTATCCGCAAGAGAAAAAGGTGTAAAATTCCGCACGAGATGACTCTTCCTTCAGACGCCCTATCCCGTTTCCCATCCCGATAAAAGCCGATACGCAAATCTTTCCGACTGCATTTACCCGCTTTTATCGAGGATGATCATTGACTTTTTTGGACTATCATGCAAAAAATTCGGCACATCATACGCAAACCGGAGGGTCTCATGGCAGCGAAAGTCATTGCTTTTGCAAACCACAAGGGCGGCGTCGGCAAGACCGCAAGCACCGTTAACGTAGCGTATTGCCTTGCCAAACGCAAACGGCGCGTGCTTGTTGTGGACTGCGATCCCCAAGGAAACGCCTCGCTTACCCTCGGGACCGTCTCGCCCTACGAGCAGCCCCGCACGGTGGCGAACCTGTTCACGGGGTTTTCCTTTTCGGCGGCCGCCGTGCCGTCCAAATACGAGGGGCTCGACCTCATTCCGGCGAACCTGAACGTCTACGCCACGGTAAGTACGCTTTCCAATTCCATCAAGCGTTTTTTCGGCTTCCGGCAGGCCCTCGACAAGACGGCGCTGGAAACCTACGACTTCATTCTGTTGGACTGTCCGCCGACCATCGAAGGCGCCCTGCTCACCAATGCGCTTGTCATCACTGACTATATCATCATTCCGGTCGGGGTCGAGGATACCTATGCGCTCTCCGGCGTGAGCCATCTCATCAAGGTGGCGGAGACGCTGCGCGCGGATACGGAATCCAACCTCGCCATCATGGGCGTCCTGCTGACCATGTATGACGGCCGCAACAACGCCGCGAAAACAATACGTAATGTCGCCATCGGCACCTTCGGGGAAGAAATGGTGTTCCGCACGACCATTCCGAGGAACACCACCCTGAACAAAGCCGTCATGAGCAATCTCGCCGTCTGCGATTACGACGACGGATGCTCCTCCTGCCGCAGCTACCGCGAGCTGACCCAGGAAATCGAAGCGCGACTCGATCCGAAAGCCTGAGCGCAAGGCGGCCTTTCCGACCGTCGTGCGCCCCTTCGTTCTTCAATTGTGAATACAAAGTAACATTATCGGCGTTTTCCGTTCCCAGATCCGAGTCGACTTCATGACGCATCCGAAAAATGCAGCCGAAATGTTACCATAAAGAAACTTTCAGAGGATGCCCCTCCGTCCGCAAGCCCGAAACGGCCCACCGGAACTCTCTCTTCCGCAAGGAACAGCCATGGCCAAAAAAAACAGCATGCCGGACTTTACCTTCGCCCTCGGCGCGGACCTTCGGGAAGCCGCCGCCAAGATGCGTGAAATGAGCCGCCCGCCGAAGCACGACGCGTCGGTTGAGGAGGCCGTCCTCCACGCGCCGGAAGCCCACCAACCGACTCCGGATCAGACGCCGGAACCTCCCATCGTTCCAGACGAAGTGCAAGAAACGATCGCCTCGGAACGTTCCGGGGAGACGCCTTTCGAGCGTCCGGACGCCCACGGCTCCGACCTTTCGGAACCGGCCTCGGAAACGACGGACGACACGCCCGCAGGAGAGCCTGAGGGCCCCATTGCGGCCTCGGAAACGGAAGTGACGGCCTCCACCCCGGAAGACCGGGAAAACGCCCCGGAAACGGCCCCGGAAACCGAAAAGCACCCTATCGTTGCGGATGCCGCTACTCCGGAGGGGGCACCCGCCACCGAATCTCCGGCAGCTTCCGCTGGACCCGATATCCGGCAGGACGGCGAAACGGCTCCGGCTCACGCTGGCACCACCGAACCGCCGTTCCCCGAGCGCGAGCCGGAATGCGCCACCGTACAGATGGACGGAGGACAGTCATTAGCTGTCACAAACAGTCATGAGCAGCTATCGACCGTCAATGACTGTTATGACACTGTTTCAGCACAAGGTGCCATCGACAAACAAGAGACAGTCATTAACAGTCACCAACAGGCACTGACCGTAACAGAACAGTCAGTAACCATCACGCAACCGTCAATGACTGTCCGTGACGATCACAGGACACCTGTACCGACTTTTACGGCGCCGGAAAGATTGACCGCTGTCAGCGGTTCCCCCGAGTCGAAAACAGTATCAGATGACCGAGCATCAACTGTCATTGACAGTCACTTTTCTATGCCTGAAATCAAGGCTCCTTCCGCACGCCCGGCCCCCTTTCCCGTTGCGGAGCCCCCAAGCCCAAGTGCATTCCCAGAGCCCGCAAACGAATTGCGTACCGCAGCCCCCAGCGTGCAACGACAGTCATCAACTGTCACGATGACCGTCACTGACATGATACAACCATATGGAATTACTGATTATTCCACAGAATCAGACCAAGCGGTCATGGCACAATCCACACGGCCTCACCCCGAGATGTCCGCGAAGATACCCACAGCAGCCGTTCCCCCGTCCATCGCCTCCGCGACCTTGCAGGAGGCCCACCTCGGCGGAGCACGGCAGGTGTTGCTGAACGCCCTCACGGAACTCCGCCAGCAGTCCCCGCAGGTCGTGGTCAACCTCAAGCGTCTCGCTCCGGCCATCGGGCTTTCCTACGGCACGGTCCGCAACACCATCAGCCGTCTTGTCCGGGAAGGCGTCATCTGCACCACGCAGGTCCGTACCGGAGACGCGCACGGCGTCTGCATCGAATTCCTTGATGACAGTCCGTTACCGTCACTGACAGCCATTGCACAACCGCTCCGTCAAACGATGACATATCATCAACCGTCATTAACGGTCACCGGACAGTCATCACAATCACAAAATATGACGCCTGATGACACATGCATCTGGAATACCGATGCGGACCTCGTTTCCGTTCTTTGGCCCCATGCCGCGAACGCGGGATTCGGACCCGCCCATCTCGCGCAGCTCCGGCGCGCCTATCAGTTGCAGGGGTGGGAACCGGAAAACGTGCCCCGCTGCCTGCGCTACCTCGACTGGGAACTCGCCAACGGCATCGCCGCCGGTCCCGAACACGTCACAGCTTGGCTCCGGGTCATGCAGCGGCAGGGACACTACCCCCGGCCAGAAGGCTACGTGGACCCCGAGGTGCTGCGCCTCCGCCAGCAGGCCGAAGAGGAACGCGAGCTCGCCGAAGCCCGCGCCCGCTTCAAATAATCCGCCT
>CAUHBW010000317.1 GCA_959604115.1 uncultured Bilophila sp.
CTCAGTCCCGGCGTGACCGGCTCGGTCAGCCTCAACGTGCGGAAATCGCCGTGGCGCGACGTGTTTCAGGGACTGCTCAAGGCCAACGGCCTGCAATACCGCTGGCAGGGCAACATCCTGCAAGTGCTCACCGCCGTGGAAAAGCAGAAGGAAATCAACCTCCAGACGCTGGACAACCAGCTCGCCCAGCAGGAGCTCGTCGCCCGCCAGAATTCGCCCCTGACCGTCAGCGTGGTCAGCGTGCGCTACGCCGAAGCCGCGGCCCTGCAACAAAGCCTGACCAAATTTCTCACCGCCGCCAACGGACAGGGCGGGCAGAACGCCGTCATCGAAGTGGACGAACACAGCAACGCCCTGATCATTCAGGCAACGGAGCAGGATCAGCAACGGCTCATCCAGCTTGTGGACAAGCTGGATCGCCCCCGTCCGCAGGTCCATCTCAAGGCCTACATCGTGGAAGCCACCAAGGAAAGCGCCCGCGAGCTGGGCACGGAGTGGGGCGGCGTCTGGCGTTCCGGCGCCTTCAACAACGGCAACCACGCGTGGGTGGGTTCCGGCGCGCAGGGCACGCCCGGACAGGACCCCACAGGCGGAGGGCTCACTGGCGATCACGGCTCGGGCATCGGCGGCACGCCCTTCGGCCTGAACTATTCCGGCATCGCGTCCAACGACATGGGCTCCCTCGGCCTCATGTTCGGCCGGATCGGCGGCAGCGTCCTTGAAGTCCAGTTGAATCTCATGGAAAAGGACGGCAAGATCAATATACTGTCCTCACCGTCCATCACCACGCTGGACAACAAGATGGCCTACACCGAAAACGGCGAAAAGGTGCCCTACGTCTCCACGAGCAACATGGGCGACCGCGAGGTCAAGTTTGAAGATGCGGTGCTGCGCCTCGAAATGACGCCCAACGTCATCGACGGCGACAACCTCAAGCTCAAGGTGCTGGTCAAGAAGGACGAAGTGGACACGTCCCGCTCCGTGGACGGCAACCCCTTCATCATCAAGAAGCAGACCGAGACGACCCTGATCATGCGCAACGGCGAGACGGTGGTCATTTCCGGCCTGACCAAGGAAAAGGGAACGGACATCAACGCCGGGGTTCCCGGCCTCAAGGACATTCCCGGCGGCAAGTACGTCTTCGGTCATGACAGCAAGGGCAAGACGATGGAGGAAGTGCTCATCTTCATCACGCCCGAAATCCTGCCCACGCGCGAACTGGTTTCGTCCCCGGACGTGGCCGCCGCGCCTCAGGCCGGCATGCCCGTCCCGGCCACGCCCTCGGGGGGCAGGAGGTAAGCCATGCGTACCAAAATGAGACTCGGCGAGCTGCTGATCGCCTCCGGCCTGCTCACGAGCGAGCAGCTCGAATCAGCCCTTCAGGGACAGCGCGCCAGCGGTATGAAGCTCGGCGAATACCTGATCAAGCAGGGCATCTGCCGCGAGAGCGACGTCGTGGACGCCGTGTGCCGCCAGACCGGCATCGAACGCTACACGCCTTCGCGCTTCCCGCTGAACATGTCCCTGTCCGATCGCCTGCCCGCCGACGTGGCCCAACGCACCAACGCCGTGCCCCTGCTCAGCCGGGGCGACGTGCTGGTCGTGGCGATGGTGGACCCCCTCGACATCGACGCGCTGGACCGGCTCGAAATCGTCACCGACCGCGAAGTGGAGCCCGTGATGTGCCTGCGGCAGGAGTTCACCCAGCTCTACGCCGCGCTCTACGGGCATTTCAACAGCATGGACGGGGTGATGGAAAGCCTCACCTCGTCGATGTCGGAACACGCCGCCCCCGCGCAGGACGATCTGCTCATCGCCAGCGAAACGCCGAAGGACGAACTCGGGCAGCCCGACGAAGCCCCCGTGGTCCGGCTCGTCAACTCCATCCTGACACAGGCCGTGCGCGAATCCGCGAGCGACATCCACATCAGCCCGGAGCGGGACTCCATCCAGATACGCTTCCGCATCGACGGCAAGCTCCGCAAGACGCCCTCGCCCCCCAAAAACGTGGGCACCTCCATCGTCTCGCGAATCAAGATTCTGGCGAACATGGACATTTCCATCACCCGCGTGCCGCAGGACGGGCGTTTCACCATGATGGTGGACCGCCGGGAAATCAACGTCCGCGTCTCCACCCTGCCGACCATCTACGGCGAAAACGTGGTCATGCGTCTGCTCGACATGAGCACCAACCACGTCTACACGCTGGACAAACTCGGCATGAGCGCGCGGGACGCCGAGGCCATCGCCCGGACCATCCAGAAGCCCTACGGCATGATCCTGTCCACCGGCCCCACCGGAAGCGGCAAGAGCACGAGCCTCTACTCCATCCTCCAGATGCTCAACAAGCCGGACGTCAACGCCATCACGCTCGAAGACCCTGTGGAATACCGCATCGACGGCATCCGTCAGGTACAGCTCAACGTCCGGGCGGGCATGACCTTCGCCTCGGGCCTGCGTTCGATTCTCCGTCAGGACCCCGACGTGATCATGGTGGGCGAAATCCGCGACAGCGAAACCGCGCAGATCGCGGTGCAGGCGGCCCTCACCGGCCACCTCGTGCTGTCCACACTGCACACCAACGACGCGCCCGGCGCGGTATCGCGGCTCATGGAAATGCACATCGAACCCTATCTCGTGGCCTCGGTGCTGCTGTGCTCCTTTGCCCAGCGACTCGTCCGCAAGGTATGCCCGCACTGCGCCGAGCCCTATGATCCGCCCCGCGCCCTGCTGGAGCTGTTCGGCATCAAGGAAACGGACAAGGCGAACTTCCTCCGGGGCAGGGGGTGCTATCACTGCGGCAACACCGGCTATCTGGGCCGTATCGGCATTTTCGAGGTCATGCCGGTGACCACGGAGATTCAGGAGGCCATCGTCCGCAGCGCCCACGCGCAGGAGATTTCCGCCATCGCGCAGCGGATCGGCGCCATGCATACACTCGCACAGGACGCCGCCAGCAAGGTCCGCGCGGGCATCACCACCGTCGAAGAAGCCCTCCGCGCCGCTATGGTGTAGGGGGAAAGGAAGATTGGGGAAGGGAGGGGGAACTTTTCTGAAGAAAAGCTTCCCCCTCCCTTCCCCAAACCCCATCCCTCCCCTTCCAAAGGCTTTCATAAGGGTCAACGGAGGCCGGACAAGCCGCGAGAGCCCGTTTCGGAGGCGCACGTCTCCCGGTTGCGCGGCAAAAAAACGGGAAGGCGCACGTTCCGCCCGCTGGGGGAACGCCTCTTCGGCAAAGGGCTCCGCTGATATGCCGTAAAAAGGGGAAGACGAACGAAGGCCCCTCTCCCGTGCCGTTTCCTCCCCGTAAAGAAAGGAGCATCATGGCGGAACAGAAGCACATCTACGCCTACAAGGCGATCAACGACGAGGGCGTGACGCTCACGGGCGACGTCGAGGCGGAAAGTACGGAGCAGGCGAGCCAGACCCTGCTGGCCCGTGGGCTGATGCCGACGAGCATCACCCGTCAGGACAGCCGGTTTTCCGGCAAACGGTTCCAGAAGTTCTTTCAGAAGCCCGTCACCTACAAGCAGATCATTCTGTTCAGCAAGCAGTTCCGCACCTTGTTCAATGCGGGCGTCCCGATCACCCAGCTGCTCGGCATCCTGCAAACGCAGACCGAAAACCCCACGCTCAAGGCCGCCACGGCGGACATCGCGCAGCAGGTGAGCACGGGCGGCACGCTGTACAACGCATTCCGTTCGCACCCGGACATCTTCTCGCCCCTGTACTGCGCCATGATCCGCGCGGGCGAATTCAGCGGCTCGATGGGCGACGTGCTGGACCGGCTGACCTATCTTCTGGAGCACGAGAATAAAATCCGCAGCGACGTGAAATCGGCCCTCCGCTACCCCAAGATCGTCTTGATCACCCTGTGCGGCGCGTTCGTCTTCCTGCTGAACTGGGTGGTGCCGAGCTTCGCCAAGCTGTTCGTAAACGCCAAGATAGAGCTGCCGTGGCCCACGCGCGCGGCGCTCGCCATGAACACGGCGCTGTCCGACTACTGGTATGTGCTGCTGGCGATCGCCGTCGGCGCGGTGCTGGGCATCCGCTGGTGGATACGGACCCGGCAGGGACGCTACCTCTGGGCGCGGGCCCTGCTGGCGGTCCCACTCGTGGGCAAGGTCGTCCAGATGTCCATCATGGCCCGCTTCGCCGCCATCTTCTCCATTCTCCAGCGTAGCGGCGTCAGCATTCTCGATTCGCTGGACATCCTGTCCGAAACCATCAACAACGCCGCGCTGGAACGGGAATTCTCCACCATCAAGGAAAAGCTCCGCTCCGGACAGGGCATCGCGGAACCGCTCGGCAGCGCCCGCTATTTCACGCCGCTGACCATCAACATGGTCGCGGTTGGGGAGCGCGCCGGTAATCTCGAAACCATGCTCGAAGACCTCGCCGCCCACTACGACGAGGAGGTCGAATACGCCGTAGGCGAAATGACCGAGGCCATCGGCCCCGTCCTCATCGTCGTCCTCGCCGCCGTCGTCGGCTTCTTCGCCCTCGCCATCTTCATCCATGAACATCTCGGCCTTAATCCATCCATTAACAGATTCCATTGCAGCGTTAT
>CAUHBW010000318.1 GCA_959604115.1 uncultured Bilophila sp.
AGGGGGAGGAGAAACTTTCCTCAGAAAGTTTCTCCTCCCCCTCCCCAATCTTCCTTCCCTATCCCTAAACTTGGGTAATAACCGGCACGACCACCGGATCGCGACCGACGACCTTGCGGAAGAAACTGCGGAGAGAAGAACGGATGCGATCTCCGAGACGCGGGATGCCGAGACGCGGAGACGTTTCGAGATGATCGAGCACGAGACACTTGGCGTCCTCAAGAAGATGGCTGAACTGCTGCTCGAACACGAAGCCCTTGGAAATCATGTCCGGCCCGTGGATGACCTCGCCGGTCTCCTCGTCCAGCACAAGCACGACCACCACCACGCCGTCGCCGCCGAGAAGCTGACGTTCGCGCAGAACCAGATTGCCCACGTCGCCCACGCCCTTGCCGTCCACGAGAATGGAATCCGCGGGAATCTTCTCCTCAAGACGGATGGTATCGGGGAGCAGGGTCAGCGGCTCGCCGTCGTCGAGGATCAGCGTGCGCTCGGGCGCGATGCCCCACGCGCGGGCCAGATCGCGGTGCTGGATGAGATGGCGGTACTCGCCGTGAATGGGCACGAAAAACTTCGGACGCACCGCTTCCAGCATCGTCCGCAGCTCGTCGCGCCGACCGTGCCCGGAAACGTGCACCGGGCGCGTTCCGTCATGGCAGACGTTCGCACCCATGCGGTACATCTGGTTGATGAGCCGATTGACCGCGCGGGCGTTGCCGGGAATGACGCGCGACGACATGATCACCGTGTCGCCTTCCAGAATGGACAGCTGGCGGTGCTCGCCGGACGCGATGCGCGAAAGCGCGGAAAGCGGCTCGCCCTGCGATCCGGTGGCGATGACCACCATGCGCTCGGGCGCGACTTCGGGGATGGTCTGATCCGTGAACAGCTCCGGCGGCATGCGCATGAAGCCGAGATCGCGGGCTCGCTCAATGTTGTTCACAAGACTGCGACCGCTGACCACCACCACGCGGTCGAATTCGCGGGCCATGTCGAACACCATCTGGATGCGCTCGATATGACTCGAAAACAGCGTGATGACGATGCGGCCTTCCGCCTCGGAGAAAATGTCGTGGAACGTCTCGCGAACCACCTTCTCCGACGCCGTGTGGCCTTCGCTCTCGGCATTCGTGGAGTCCGAAAGCAACAGCCGGACGCCCTCCGGTCCCGCGAAACGGCGCAGGGCGGGCAAATCCGTACCCACGCCGTCGGAAGGAAATTCGTCGATTTTGAAGTCGCCGGTGTGCACGACCTTGCCCACGGGCGTATCCACCGCAAGGGCGTATCCCTGCGGAATGGAGTGGCTCACGGGAATGAAATGGAAGCGCAGACCGCCGAGCGACAGATCATGCTCCGGCGTCACGGTGATGAGTTCGGCCCTGTCGAGCAGGCCGCGCTCGCGGAGCTTGTGCTCCACAAGGGCCAACGTCAGGGGAGAACCGTAGACTTTCAGCCCCTTGACGAAGGAAACCAGCCACGGCACGGCGCCGATATGGTCTTCGTGCCCGTGCGTGAGGACCACGCCGAGCAGCCGATCCCGCTGGCGCAGGATGGGGTCCAGCGGCGGGATGACCACATCCACGCCAAGTTGCTGATCATCGGGAAACATGATCCCGCAGTCGACGAGAACGCACCCTTCGGGCGTGTTCCACATCTGGCAGTTCATGCCTATTTCACCAAAGCCCCCCAGGGGCGTGATGGTCAAAAATGTATCCGTCATTATGCTCTCTGTTCGTAGGTTGTTCGTCGAGTTTACCTGAAGCCCCGTCATTCCACAAGCCGTTATCTGGGAACGAAAGGACAGGAAAAGGCGGGAAAGGGAGGAATATCCGGCTGTAACGAAATGTGCCGATCTCCTCCGCGGCAGCCATGCGGACGCAAGCGGACACAAACGCCAAAAGGCCGGGGTTTCCCCCGGCCTGAAAGAACCTGATGGCGCAAAAGCCGTTCGGCTTAACGCTTCGAATACTGGTAGCGGGCACGAGCGGCGCGCTGACCGTACTTTTTACGTTCCTTCTTGCGAGCGTCACGGGTCAGGAACCCGGCGCGCTTCAGAACGCCGCGCAGAGCGGGATCGACACTCAGCAGAGCACGGGAGATCCCGTGACGGACAGCTTCGGCCTGACCGGTCACGCCGCCGCCGCAGACGTTGACCTTCACGTCGAACTTGTCCACGAGCTTGGTGAGAACCAGAGGCTGGCGAATGATCATCTGGAGGGTCTTGCGGGGGAAGTACTCTTCCACTTTGCGACCGTTGACTTCGATGTTGCCGGTACCGGCATAGAGACGGGTGCGCGCCGTAGCGTTTTTGCGGCGGCCCGTGCCGTAATCAAACTCAGACATGATTGACTCCTGGCCTCGTTAGTACGGGAAGGACAGCGGCTTGGGGCCCTGGGCGGTATGCGGATGGGTGGGACCGGCATACACCTTGAGCTTCTTAAGCATGGCACGACCCAGACGATTCTTGGGAAGCATACCACGGACGGCGTGCACGAGCACGTCGGCGGGCTTCTCAGCAAGGAGCTTGTCCAGCGTAATCTCACGCAGACCGCCCACATAGCCGGAATGATGGTAATACTTTTTCTTTTCCAGCTTGGCGCCGGTGACCTTGATCTTTTCGCAATTGACAACGACGATCACGTCGCCATTGTCCATGTGCGGAGCAAATTCGGGCTTGTGCTTGCCACGGAGGCGATGGGCAATTTGGGCAGCCAGACGGCCGAGAACCTGATTGTCCGCATCCACGACAAACCACTGATGGTCGATATGCTCCGGAGTGGGGCTAAACGTCTTCATGCTGAAGCGTCTCCTCTGCTAAAACTTGTGGAACGAAATGTATAAAATGCCAGAGCAGGCTTGTCAAGCGACAAAACCGTTTCCTTCTGCGCTCGGCAGAACAGAACCGCTGCTGGGCTCACCCCGGCATCGATTCTCATAACGAGGCGTTTTTCCGCGAAAACGCCCTAAAAACCACCCGGCGGCCGCCTTGCGCCTTCGTGAGGGAAGGGGAAAGGGGCGGGTGCCTCCGGCACCTCCGGACCTGTTCGGAGCCTTGAATTCAGCGCGGCCAGCGCCTACCATGCGAGTAACGGATCACAAGGGGGAAGCCGATGTCCGCAATCCGAAAAAGCCTTTTGCAGCTGATGTTTTCCGGTTCGTACATGCGCCGCTGGAACGACAAGCTGCGTCCCGTGGAACTCTACGAAATAGACAAGCAGGCGCACAAGATGATCGTCGCCTGGATGCTCACGCTCTTGAACAGTGCTGGGTATTCTGCCCCAGAACGACTCAAATTGCAACAGGAAGTTATAGAAAAAGGTCTGTTCGACTACTTTTACCGGCTGGTCACGACCGACATCAAGCCGCCCGTGTTCTACCGCATCTGCGAAAACGGGAAGGATTATGCGGAACTGACGGAATGGGTCCTCAAGGAACTGCGTCCCGCCCTCGGCGAAACGGACGAAGGATTCCAAGCTCGGCTCGCGGCCTACCACCGGAACCGCGACCGGTCCGGGCTTGCGGATCGCATCCTCGCGGCGGCGCACCACTACGCGTCGGGCTGGGAATACAACATCATCAAGCCCTTCAACCGGTTCGACGAGGAAAACCAGTCCACCGCCGACTCCTTCATCGCACGCCTTGAACGGACCGACATCAGGGGGGTGGGCGATCTCATCCAGGGGCACGCCTTTTTCAGCGATTCGCCCACGGCCTTCGGGCGGTTCGCCAAACTGTGCGGGCAGCTCCGGTTCCAGATCCGCTGGGCGGACACGCCGCGCGTGCCCGAAACCTCGGTGCTCGGGCACATGCTTCTCGTCGCGGGATACGCCTACCTGTTCAGCCTCGCCCTCGGGGCCTGCCGCGCCCGGTGCGTCAACAACTTCTTCGCCGGGCTGTTCCACGATCTCCCGGAGCTGCTCACGCGGGACATCATCACGCCGGTCAAGCGTTCGGTGAACCAGCTTCCCGGCCTCATCCGGGACTATGAACTCCAAGAGCTGGAAGGCCGGGTCTTCGGCCCGCTGCGCGAAGGCGGGTACGTCGAGCCGGTGGCCCGTCTGCGCTACTATCTCGGGCTGGAGGGCGAGGGCGTCTCCTCCGAGTTCGACGACACGCTCCGGGACGCCTCCGGTCTCGTACGCCGTCTGTCCTCCTTCGAGGAGCTGCATGCGCAGGGCAACGACGACGCGCGGGACGCCAAGGACGGCACTCTGCTCAAGGCCTGCGACAATCTCGCGGCCTTCATCGAGGCGCACACGTCCGTCCGCACGGGCATCTCCTCTCCGAATCTTCAGGAGGCCATCGCCCGCATCCGCGCCGAGTTCCGGCACCGCTCCCTCGGCGGGCTGTCCCTCGGGACGATCATGGCGGATTTTGATTGAGGGAATTGGAGGGGGAGGGAGGACTTTCTGAAGAAAGTCCTCCCCGCCCCCTCCAAAACAACCCCCCCCCCCCCCCAAACCGTCGCAAAACGGGCCGGGGAATGGGGGGGCGGCGCGGCCGGCGGTGGCGTTGCGGAAGTTTACCCGGTTCACCATTACCGCCAC
>CAUHBW010000319.1 GCA_959604115.1 uncultured Bilophila sp.
AAGGGCCCCTCTCCCCTCCCAACTTCATTTCTCCCCCAGCGGCAGCAGCAACCGGAAGACAGCGCCCTGCCCCGGCTCGGACGTGACGGAAATGCTCCCGCCGTGGGCTTCTACGATCTTGTGGACCGTGGCGAGGCCGAGTCCGGTCCCCTGCCCCTTGGTGGTGAAGTAGGGATCGAAAATGTGCGGCAACGCCTCGGGGGCGATGCCCATGCCGGTATCCCGGATTTCCAGCCGCAAAGCGTCGCCCTCGGGTTGGAGGGAAAGCGACAGCTCGCCGCCCTCGGGCATGGCTTCAAGCCCGTTCAGGCACAGGTTCAGGATCACCTGCCGCATGCGGTCCGGATCGATGGCCACTTCGGGCAGTTCGTCGGGCGCATCCAGCCGGACGCTGACGCCGCGGCCCGCGGCATCCTGCCCGATGAGCCGGAGCGTGTCCTCCACCAGACGGCGCATCCCGGTCATCCGGGGGCGGATGTCCGTGGGACGCGAAAGCCCGATCAGATCGCCGATGGCCCGGTTCAGCCGCTCCACTTCCTTGACCATGATCTGCGCCGCCTCGCGGTCCGCGCTGCCCTCGGGGAACCGGCCTCCGAAATAGGTGGCGTATCCCTTGATGGAACTCAACGGGTTGCGCAGTTCGTGCGCCACACCGGCGGCGAGGTTGCCCACCGCCGCCAGCTTCTCGCGCCGCCGCACCTCGGCTTCCAGCCGCCGGACCTCCGTCAGATCGCGCAGGAACATGAGCGAACCGAGGCGCCCTTCCCCGCCTTCGTTGACGTGCCCGCCGCGCACGGACAGGAACCGCTGATCCTCGCCGTGCCGCAAGACGACTTCCGTATCCTCCAGCAACGGACCGCGCAGCAGCTTCGCCGCCAGTTCCGCCAGTGGTCCGGGCAGTACGTCGGTCGGCTTGCGGCCCTGATAGGCCTGCCCCTTGGCGTGGGGCTCCATGCCGAGAAGCGCGAGGGCCGCCTTGTTCAGACGGGTGATCCGGCCCTTGGCGTCGAACACCACCAGCCCGTCCGGGAGCGCCACCGCCAGTTCCTCGGCCAACGCCTCGGCGACGCGCTGCCCGCGACGCGACACACGGACCCGCTCCACGGCGTGCAGCCCAAGCAGGGCCAGCATGCCCGCCAGCAACACCCCGGCTCCGAGAAAGACGGCGCGTTCGCGGTTCTGCGCCTGCGCGATCTCCAACGGCGCGAGGTCCAGCCCCAAAAAGATGTACGGCATCGGACCGCCCAGATGTTCGTCCGGGGCGCGTTCCCCCTTTATTTTGGGGTGGAACGTCTTGAAGACCACGAACGAACGGGAGCCCTCCATATCCATAATCGCCCACGAAGGCTTTTCGGACGGCCCCAACGCCGCGATCGTTTCCGCTCCGAGTTCCCGCGCCCCCTGCGTGGACAGCAGTTCCCCCACGCGCGCGGGGTTGCTGTGCGCAAGGATCGTGCCGTCCGGCATGGTGACCGCGATGAAGCGCACGTCGGGCCTGTCCGCCAGCTCCTCCACCAGATATTGCAGACGAATGCCGGTCCGCGAACGGGTTCCCGAGCGGACGCCGCTTTCCAGCGCGGAAATCAGCGCCACGCCCTTTTCGGCAAGAAAGCGCACCATCGCGGTCTGCGACCGGTCAAGCGAAAGCCCGGTGACCAACACGACGCCGAACACCAGCACCAGCGCCGCGCCGAGCGTGCCCATGAGGGAACTGCCCCCGCGCACGCGGGCCTGTTGGGAGGAAGTAAAAAGTCCTGTCGTTTGCATGGATGCGACCCTTTCGGCAAAACGGGAAAAATACAAATCATCCGTTCCAGCAAGAAACGCTCCAACGAAGCGGTTCCGGCGGCGTCCCGTTCCGGGCGTGGTATGTTTTTTGCAAAATTTTCGGGTATTGACGAGCCCTTTCGGGCTCACGTACAGGATATTGAGAAGACTCGGGCCGGAACGCCTTTCCGCCCACTCCATACTTCCTTCGTCACCACCCAAAGCAAAAGGGGTTTCATGCAGCTCTACACAGATACCAGAACGTGTCTGCCTCTGGTCCGCCTGCTTGTGCTCGGGGTTTCGCTGACGGTCTGGAACGGTCCCGCCAAAGCCTTTGCGGGTTCCTCTTCCAGCGTCACCGGCGGACAGGCGCATCAGGCGCGTCCCGCCGACTCCTCCGCCGCCAGGGCTCCCGAAGCCTTCCCCGGCTTTTCGCCGGACGAGCCGGGCAAATGCCCCGCGCTCGCGCCGTTGAGCGGACACTCCACCAGCCGGTTCGAAAGCCGCCTGTTCGCCATGCCGCTGCCCGCCGATCTGACGCCGCAGCAACAGCAGGCCGCCCTCGCGGTCATGCGCGAAGCCGAACCGTATCTGACCGTCCTCCACATGCAGCTTCGCCAGACGCTTGTGGAACTTCATAACCTTTCCTTCGCCTCGGACACGCCGCCCGACGCGCTCGCGGTGATCGGACGCAGACTCATCCGCCTGCGCAACGAAGCCGCCCGCGAACTGCAACGCGTCTCCAACCGCATGGAACAACTCGCCGGATTCAACCCCGGCTGGGGAACCCGGGTGCGCGGCACCAAGGTCCAGGATCTGAACCCGCAGCCGCTTCACGCCGATTCGGACGAGGAATAAAACGTCCACGGCAGCCATATTCCTCACGGGACATGGCTGTCTTTTTTTTATCCATCCCCGTTTTCCCTGTGCGATTCTTATACACTGTCAAACGCATCTGTACAGAATTTATACAGACCTTCGGGCCATCCGGTCCTCCACCGAACGCGTTATATCCATGATTACATAGAAAATCGGATAGTTAACATGTTTGGCACGCGGGTTGCTATACTCAGGGCAAGAGTGACGAACAAGACTTCCTCTCAGGAGACAACAGATGAACCTCACCAAAGCCTCTCTCGCCGCAACGCTCGCAGCCGTCCTTACGGTGGGTGGCGTCATGACCGGTCAGGCGCTGGCCGCGCCTCACGACGGACACGGATTCCACCGGGGTCAGAGGTCGTATCAGGAATGCATCTATCAGGCTCTCACGCCGGAGAAGAAGGCGCAGTACGACGCCATCATGAAGGAATTCGTCGACAAGACCGCACCTCTGCGCGACAAGCTCGCGGCCAAGTACATCGAACTGCGGACCCTCGGCGACAGCCCCACTCCGGACCCCAAGGCCATCGGCAAGGCAACTGAAGAACTCGTGGCCCTCCGCAACGACTTCGCCAAGGAACGGCAGGTCATGGTGGACCGCATCGCCAAGGAAGTCGGGATCAACGTCTTCCAGGGCAGAGGCCACGGATGCCCAGTCGAACAGCCCCGCCGCTGCCCCGCCACAGGCGCGACCGTCATGCCCGACGGTCCCGACGACGGCCCGGCAGGCGAATAAACAGCCCCCCCTCCGTCGCCGGTTGGTCTCCCTTTCCGGCGGCGAAAAAACCCTGACTCCCATCCAGTCAGGGAAAACAACAATCGGCAACGCCGTTTATATATAGTGAGCCTCTGCAAATATATTTGAACGACCGGTTCCACCTGACCGTTTCACAGGTGCCTAGCTGAGTCTGCTCGTTCAATGGCAATGGTCATCCTCCTCCTTACAGAAAACCGTATCCTCCTCCTTCCTCTGCGCAGCGCCCCGTCTCCTCCTCCGGGGCGCTGCTCTTTTTTGCGAGCGGATTCCCTCTGAAAAGCTGCACGCTTCAAGGGTTCGTTCATCCCCAAGGCACGTTCTTCGGCAGCACCCACGCCGCATTGCAGCGAGCGGGCAGCCCTCGCCGAATCCCTCGACGTTTCAGGCTGAAAGGCTCCCTCAGTTCCGGAAACGGCCCCGCATGCCCCGCGCACTCTCCTCCACAATGGCGACGACCGCCCTTCCTGAGGCAAAGGCCGCAGCAACGCCTCAAGCGTCGCCGCGGGTCCGGACGCATCATTCTCCACCGGACGGAACGGATCACCTACCGGACATCCCGGCGCATCCGCGAAGATTCGCAATCGAAAAATTAAGGAAAAGGCTTTCCTTTTCCATGAGCGGCAAAAATTCCCGTCCGCCCCCAGCCGCTCGGCCTGCGTACGCCAGAGCGTCTTGCGGCGGACGGCGCCGGTGCCCCACAAGCCGCGCCGGTTCGTTCCTTTCCATTGACGCGCTCACGAGGGTTTTCTCCGCAACACGTGCCTTGCGGGCCACATTTCAACTTTGAACCCACATAAGCACGTACAATTTGACTTCAAAAAAATACTTTTTTATTGTTATTCCTCCAAGGACGGGCTCGCCCACACGCCGTGAACGAAGCGAAAAGCCCTTCGGCGAACGCCGGAAAAGAGCCTTGCTTCGCCGCTCCGCACCTCAGGCAACAGTTCGGAAACCTGTCCGAGAACGTTCCGGCGGCATCCCTTGCCGCGTCATCAGTCCGCCGCCGGAAAAGGCGTCCCCGCACCGTCAGGCGCAGGGACGCTGCTTTTTTCAATAGTCTAGCCGCGTTGCGGAGAACAGCTCGCCGCCTCGCCCTTCAATGTTTAAAGTCGAAAGATACTAAAAAATCTCCCC
>CAUHBW010000320.1 GCA_959604115.1 uncultured Bilophila sp.
CTTTCACCATACATGACTTGCACTTGCATAAGACTATGACCGGTGATTGTCATTCTTTGTGCCTTTTCCAGAGATGCTATGTTCACGTTCCGCTTTCGCAGTTTCAGCTTTTACAAGCACCGCTAACTCTGGCGTGCATGGAATCTATTTGCAATTCCAGGGTATTCAACCCACTTCCCTTACAAACTTACACAGCGCACCATTCGAGATTCGACCAGTATTCAAGAATGTCGCCCTCAAAACCGTCCACGGGACGACCGTCCAGGCAGGTTCTGCCGGAAAGACTGTCGTGCGGGGAGTAAGGCGAAGCCAGGTCTTTGGCGATTTCCGCTTTCACGCCCGCTTCCACGGCTACCCTGTCCGACATGGGCGTTCCGGCGGAAGCGGTATGGCAAAGTCCAATAAGACAACAAAAGAAAAGAACCTGGGCCAATATAATGTTATGCCGCATGGTCATACTGTTTCTCCTGAGAAAGTTGTAGAAGTTGAGGAACGCGCAGTTGCGCTTTTTTGAGAGACGGATTGGCGAAGAACATGTCGCCCCTGACGATCTGGCCGGAGAAGACAAAGTGTGCTTCGCCCTCTATCTGTTCCTGCAAATCGCGCAGGACAACGCGGTCTTCCTGTTCCACCGTGGTGGAATTTGCATCCCGATAGTCGGAGCTGATTTGCTCATTGATGTTGAATCCGCTTGTACGCAGGACAGTGCTTTGCCCCGCCTGCCCGCGTATCAGTTCCCATGTCTTTTCCGCATCTTGCATTCGCATGAACACTTTCAAACAAGTATTCGCCACCATCTGTTGTGCGCCTTTCTTGTCGGCTTCCAGAATACCGGCGTAGTCCTGTGAAGCTACAATGGCGGCGATACCCAGCCCGCGCCCCTGTGTCAGCACGACCTCAAAGCCGGGCGTAACAATAGCGGCGTATTCATCCACAATGCACAGATACGGGCCAATGCCTATGGTATCAGTCGGCAGGGCTTCCAGTACATCGGCGGCATCGCCTTCGATATGAGCGCCAAGGCCCACGGCGCAGGCATTGCGGATGGCTGAAAGACTGATTTTGCCGAGGCTGGCGAGTTCGGCGGGAGCTTTTTCCAGGGAGGGCAGGAGAACGACGAGGATTCTTCGCTGCATGATGGCATCACTGAAGTCCACCTCCCCATCTTCCGCGCCATAGATGTGGCTGTAGGTATCGGTCAGGCTGGAAAGGGCCTTGCCGAAGTAGGATTGCGCGTACCCGAACTGTTCCGCGAAGGATTCCGGCTGTTCTTTCAGGTCACGACCGGCAATCCAGCCGGAGGTGGCAAGAGCCGCCTGAATGGAGGCGCGGGACTCTTCATCCAGTTCGGGATGCAGAGCCAGCGCCACGCATTTTTCCAGAGCCAGGGAATCGCGGATAATGGAGGTGGAGAGCTTGAGCAGCCCCTTGTCCCGCAAATCCACCAGCGCGTACATGACGCCGGAAATCAGGGCCTGCGCCTTGTCGGCAAAGATGGAATTGGCCCCGTCCGAAGCGGGCATGAGGGAAACCAGAAGCTGCGTCAGGGCTTCGGCGCTCCCGAAGGTAAAGGGATTGTTGGTATTGGAAAGGCGGCGCGGGGACTTGCCCTTGACCTTGCCGGACGTGCCGTAGTTCAACACGCGAAAATCATCATCCCGGCCAAGGAAGCGGGCCATCTGCCATATCTGCACCGCCAGCTTGGGCGACGCCTTGGGGTCGATGTAGAACAGCCCGCTGGCCGTGGCCAGGGCATTGTAGGAGAGGGAAACCAGCGTTTCCGTCTTGCCGGAACCTGTTGTGCCGAAAAGCAGGCAATGGGTGAGAATATCCTTGGCTTTCAGCCAAAGCTCCTGTTTGTCCTGAAGCCGGTTGCCGAGGAAGAAAATGCCCTCCGGTCTGGCAAAACCGCTCCGTCCGGGTAGGGGATCGCCCCTGTCCGTACCGGTCAGCCCCATCGGCATACGGAACGGCAGGCGTTCGTTGTTCACGCAGGCGCAGCGGGCGAGAAAGAGCGCCAGCCCAAGACAAAACAGCGGCGTGGCGCAGGCCGGGAAAAGCAGGAGACACAGCCCCGCCGTGAAAATGCCGCCGGTCTGCACCTGACCGAGCTTGAGCGCGTCCGCAAGTCGTTGCGAGGGGGAGCGCACGTCGCGGTGCAGGCGTTTGCGCTCCTGAGTTTCGTGGTCTTCCAGACCTCTGATATGTCGTACCATGAGTTTGAACCTCAACAATCCTGTTGTGCCAGTGAGGGGTCTTCATTGGCGTCGTATTCGGGGTCGTCTTCCGCATCGGCCACTACCATGTCCGGCGGCGACTCGATGGGTGAAGACGCCTGGGCGGAACTGTCAGGGGAAGATTCCGTATTTGTGGACTCGGCAGGCGGCACAAAGATTTCCGTCAGCCAGCCCTGAGCGGACAGAGCTTCCCTGAGGCTTGCCACGGCGGGAGCCACATGCGGTTTTGTCAAAGTCTTCCTTTCTTTTTCTTCCGCCGTGTAGTGTGCCCAGGGCGCAAAACCTTCGGCCCATGCCGCGCGTCCTCCGCACTGATTGAGCGCGTACCAGAGCGGACGATCCAGCGGACGGAGCCAGAGGAACTGCGAACTGGCCAGCACGCCTTTCTGTCGCGCCCGATACAGCAACGCCATGAACCAGGGCAGTTCATAGGCGGCATGGATGCTCAGACACTTCTCGTTCAACACGGAAGCATGACGTTCCCATTGCGTTTTCAGCTTGTTGGCAAAGTCGCCGTCTTCCAGAAGAGGACAGGATGCCTGCCCGTTTTCTTCGGAGTAGAAAAGAGAAACCGTATCCAGCAGGGAAACGCATCCCTTCTTGTCCCCATCCGCATAGGCCAGAAAGGCGACAGACAGAGCGCGACGGCAGGGCGACAAGCCCTCGTAGCCCTCAAAGTGTTTGCCGAGCTGTTCTGTCAGCACCCGAAGCGTTTTTTCCCCATCCAGCCGAGCGTGACCCCAGACGGGCAGTTCCGTGGACGGCAGTCCGTTTTTCAGGGCCTGTTCCGGTGAGAACGGCTTTCCCTGTTCATCAAGCAGCAAGCCATGTTCCAGAGCGAATTGCGCGGGTGTCCGGGCGACTTTCCACAGGCCGGAATCGTAGGATTCCGGCGAGAGCAGATACTTGCCGCGTCCCACCACAGGCCGCAGGCAGGGAAAAGACTCCGCATTGTTTTTCAGCAGGCTCTCCATATTGAAACGCCGGACAAGACCGCCCACACGGCCCATGAAGATGGCCGCCACGCCGAACAGGACGAGCAGCAAAGCAAAGGGCCAGCGAATCCACGAGCCGGTGTAGCGCAGCACCTTTTGCATGGTTTCCCAGGACAGGGAGGCCGGATCGGCTTCCGCGATACGCGCCCACGCGGTTTGCGCTTCCTCAAAGAAGGGCGCGAAGACCTGAATCTGGGCTTCGGCCAACGCCAGCAGCGGCCTGTTTACATCGTCCGCATACACGACATAGAGGACCGGCAGCAGCACAAAGACGAAAACCAGAAAGGCGCACCACAAAAAGAGATGGTCGTCCCTGCTATCCCGACTGTTCATTGCCCTGCCTCCCGCTCAAGAACGGAGAGCGTGACAATGCCTTCCCGGCGCAGCCGTTCCAGATTGCTTTTGACGCGCCGGATGTAGGCATCCCGGCGATGCGGCGTGCGGGAGTGATACGCCCCGATGGCTTGCCAGAGATTGCCGGTGCGTCTGTATTCCTTGCGCAGCAACCATGCGGCGGCATGGGCGTTGACGCGGCCATCGCGGAGTACGGCGTCAGGCGAGATGCCCATTGCGGACAGCTCATTGAGATGCACGGAATTGACCTGAAACGGCCCCATGTCCCATGTGCCGTTCTTGTTGCTCAGGGCTTCTCCGGTTTTGCCGCCTTCGGTGGCGAGAATGGCGAAGAGCGCGGCGACAGGCATTCCACTGGCGCGGGCGGCGTCCAGAACGCAGTCGGCCGTCAGCGGACGCATGGGCGGGAAAACGACTCTTGCCCGTTCAGCGGCAAAGGCCGCATCCGACAGCAGGTACAGGGCCACGAACAGAAAGAACGCCGCTCTCATTTGAGTTTTCCCGTAATTTTGACGACATACTCCCCGCCGGTGCCATAGACCTTGAAGGGATTGTTGCCGCCCATGCCGTTGACGGAATTGTTGACCTGAGTGTGCGCCTCGTTGATTTTCCGGTTGATGTAGGAATTGACCTGACCGCACATGCCCGCGACAATCTGATCCATACTCGGCAGGGTCACGCCGAGAGAAAAAGCATCACCGATGGCGTTGACGGAACCGAGACAGCCGGAAAGCGCGTCGCGTTCGGTTTCCGGGTCGGGCATGAGTACGTCATGCGTGTCCGATACCCGTCCGTTGCGTTCCCGAACCGCGCCGCCCACGGCGTCTTGCATGTCCTGGCAGGAAGCCGCGAAACACGGCGCGGCCAGCGCCATGCACAATACAAACACAACGATATATTTCAT
>CAUHBW010000321.1 GCA_959604115.1 uncultured Bilophila sp.
TGGCAATTTGGCGTGGGGGGGGGGGGGGGGCGGGGTGGAAAAATTTATATAAACAAACGCCCCCCCACCCTCCCCCCACAAACGTTTCATTCGGCTAAAACATCTGCTTCAGCAAATCCTCGCCGCGCGTGTTGACGCCGGAGATGGCCTCCTCGGAGGTGCTGGAGCCGGGCTCGGTGCCTGTGTAGAAGGGCAACCGCAGCCCGCCGCCGTTCACGAGGTACCCGCTGGTGGGGTCCACGTTCGCGAAGGAAATGCCGTCCGGCACGTCGAAGTCGTCCGGCGGATACGCCTTGAGCGCCGACTTCGCGTACTCGATGAAGATCGGCAACGCCGTGCCCCCGCCCGTGCCGCCGCGCCCCATCGTCCGGGGCTGGTCATACCCGACGTACATCCCGGTCACGAGATGCGGCGTGAAGCCGATGAACCACGCGTCCTTCCAGTCGTTGCTGGTGCCGGTCTTGCCCGCGAGCGGAATCCCGAGCACCTTGGCCTTGGCCGCCGTACCCGCGTTCACCACTTCCTTGAGCAGATAGGACATCACGTAGGCGTTCTGCGGAGAGATCGCGTCGCGCAGGTCGGGCTGCGATTCGTAAATGGGCTCGCCCCAGAAGTTCTTCACCGACAGGATGAACCGCGCCTTGCTGACCATGCCGCCGTTGGCGAAGGCCGTATAGGCCTGCGTCATGTTCAGCGGTGTGACCGCCACCGCGCCGAGGCTGACCGACAGCACTTCGGGGAAATGCGGCTCAAGTTCGAGATCCTTGGCCCGCTCGATGACCTTCCTGACGCCCATCTGCTGCACCACACGGATGGTGCACAGGTTGCGGGACAGCGCCAGCGCCGTACGGAGGAGGAGCGGCCCCTTGAAATTCTTCTCGTAGTTGCTCGGACGCCACACGTCGCCGCTTTCGAGGAACTGCACCACCGGCGCGTCCAGCAGGACGGAGGCGGCGGTGAACCCGTTGTCCAGCGCGGCGGAATAGACGATCGGCTTGAAGGAGGAACCCGGCTGCCGGTACGCCTGCGTGGCGCGGTTGAACTGGCTGTCCCGGAAACTGTAGCCGCCGACCATCGCCACCACGTCGCCGTTCTGCGGCTCGATGGAAACCAGCGCGCCCTGAAGCTCGGGAACGGTCTGGAGCGACAGCGGAATGGGCTTGTTCGGCTCGACCTCGCCGGGATTGTAGGGATTTTTAGGATCGCCGACCGCCGCAACCCAGACGACGTCCCCGGATTCAAGGAACTTCTGCTTGCTGCGGAGACTCTTCTTCGCCCAGCTCAGATGCGCGTTGTCGATAAACCCTGCGTACTTGCCGAGCCGGATCTCCGCGCCCTTGTCCGTCAGCCGGGTGACGATGCCCTTGACGTGCTCGCCGTTGACCAGCATGTCGGGCGTGAAATGCGACTTTTCGAGACGTTCCTTGAGCTTCGCCGGAGGAATCTTTTCCACCGGACCCGACCAGCCCTGACGGCGGGTAAAGTTCTCCAGCCCAGAGCGCAACGCCTCGTCGGCGGCCATCTGCGCCGAAGGCTCCATGGCCGTCTGTACCGTAAAGCCCATCTGATAGACGGCTTCCTCGCCGTACACGGGCAAGTCGATGCCGAGCTTTTTAGCGTTCTCCTCGCTGAACAGATCGATGAGCTGACGCCGCACCTCTTCCAGATACCACGCGCCCTGACGCCCCATGCCGTCCGCCATCTGCCTGAACACCAGCGGCTGCTTGAGCGCGGCGTCATACTCGGCCTCGGTGATCCAGTTCAGTTCACGCAGGCGGCGCAGGACATAATGCTGGCGTCCGACGGCGGCTTTGGGATCACGATAGGGATTGTAGTCGGACGGCGCCTTGGGCAGCCCCGCGATGATCGCGCACTCCGCCAGCGTGAGATCCTTGGCATGCTTTCCGAAATAGGTCCGGGCCGCCGCCTCAACGCCGTAGGCATTGGCGCCGAGGAAGGTCTGGTTCAGATAGATGGTCAGGATTTCGTCTTTGGAAAGATAATGCTCCAGCCGGTAGGCGAGAATCGCCTCCTTGATCTTGCGCTCGTAGCTGCGCTCGGGGGTCAGGACCAGACGCTTGATCACCTGCTGGGTGATGGTGCTGCCGCCCTGCCGCTTGGTGCCGGACTGAAGATTGATCAGAAAGGCGCGGAAGATGGCGACCGGGTTCACGCCCTCATGCTCGTAAAACTCGGCGTCTTCCGCGGCCAGAAAGGCTCTGGGAAGCATCTTGGGCATCTGATCGAGGGAGATGAGGAACCGGTTTTCCCGGTAAAAATAGCCGATCACGCTTCCGTCACGGGCCAGAACGGTGGTCGTGAGCGAAGGCCGGTAGTCGGCGATGCGGGTAAATCCCGGCAAATCCCGGACAGCCCAGAAGTAGATGCCGGCCAAGGCCGCAAGGCCAAGAGCCACCAGCACGCCGAAGAAGAAAAACACTTTTTTCATGAGCAAGGCGATACCCTGTTTCCGCCTTTGCGTAAAGACCGCCGTTCGGGACATCTAAAAGAATGGAGCGGAAACCTCTCCACGCCGAAAAGAAAAAAGCCCCCCTCTCCACATCGCGCCGGTTCTCGCGCCGCGCTCGGAAACGCCGGTTTCAAGACTCGACTTTCGGGCGTTCCTGCTCTAAACTCACCTGTTCTCAACAATGCCTCGCCGGGAAACGCCCCGGAACGGCTTCCCCCCGGAAGCCCCCTTAAGGAGTCATCATGACTTGCCGTTTGCTGTCGCTGACGTCCGAAGCGATGTGGCCCGAACTGCTGCACCTGCTGGCGAACCGCGACAATCCCGAACAGAACGTGGAAGCGGACGTCCGCGCCATGCTGGACGCCGTGCGCAAGGACGGCGACAAGGCCGTGCTCGACTATGTCCGCCGTTTCGACTGCCCGGACATGCGGCCGCCCCTGCGCGTGCCCGCCGAAGCGCCGGAGCGGGCCGCCGCTGAGCTTCCCGCCGAAAGCCTCGACTGCATCAGACAGGCCGCAGCCAACATCCGCGCCTTCCATGAAGCCCAGAAAGACCGTTCGTGGTTCGTCACCCGCGACGACGGCACGATCCTCGGACAGAAGATCGAGGCCGTGGACCGCGCGGGCCTGTACGTCCCCGGCGGACGCGGCGGCAACACGCCGCTCATCTCCAGCCTGCTCATGACCGCCATCCCCGCACAGGTCGCGGGCGTCCGCGAGATCGCGGTCGTCACGCCCCCTCGCGCCGACGGCACCCTCAATCCGCATATTCTCGCCGCCGCCCATCTGCTCGGCGTGAAGGAAATCTACCGCATGGGCGGGGCGTGGGCCGTCGCCGCCCTCGCCTACGGCACCGAAACCGTGGCTCCCGTAGACGTCATCGCCGGTCCCGGCAACATCTGGGTGACCACCGCCAAACGGCTCGTGCAGGGCCGGGTCGCCATCGACATGATCGCCGGGCCGAGCGAAGTGCTCGTCCTCGCCGACGACTCCGCCAATCCCGAATGGCTCGCCGCGGACATGCTGTCACAGGCCGAGCACGACGCGCTGGCTTCCGCCATCTGCATCACGGACAATGCGGAACTCGCCCGCGCCGTCATCGCCGAACTGGAGCGTCAGTCCGCCACCCTGCCCCGCGCGGAGATCGTCCGCAAGTCGCTGGCCGACTGGAGCGCGGTCGTCCTCGTCCCGGACATGGACGCCGCCGTCGCCCTCGCCAACCGCGTGGCCCCGGAACACCTCGAAGTGCTCATGCGCAACCCGTGGTCCGTACTGCCCCGCATCCGCCATGCGGGCGCGGTCTTCCTCGGCCCCTACGCGCCCGAGCCCCTCGGCGACTACTTCGCCGGGCCGAACCATGTGTTGCCCACACTCGGCACCGCCCGGTTCTCCTCGGCCCTTTCCGTGCAGACCTTCTGCAAGCGCACCAGCGTCATCGCCGCCAGCCGCGCCTTCGCCAGCGCCAGCGCCGACGCCGTGGCCCGGCTGGCCCGCATGGAACAGCTTGAGGCCCACGCCCGTTCCATGGAATGCCGGAAGCGATAACTTTTCGTCAACGTTCAACCCGCGGCATCGCCCAAAGGACGTCTCATGAAAGTCACGACCCAAACCAACATCAAGGAATTCCCCTTGCTCAACCGGGGAAAAGTCCGCGATATCTATGATATCGACGAATCCACCCTGCTCATCGTCACCACGGACCGCATGTCGGCCTTCGACGTAATCATGAACGAACCGGTCCCCTACAAGGGCGTCATCCTCAACCAGATCACCCTGTTCTGGATGAAGAAGTTCGCGCACCTCGTGAAGAATCACCTCATCGAAAGCGACGTGGACAAGTTCCCCGCCGCGCTCGCTCCCTATCGTGACGAACTGGAAGGCCGCGCCGTTCTCGTCAAAAAAGCCAAGCCCCTGCCGGTCGAATGCATCGTGCGCGGCTACATCACAGGCTCCGGCTGGAAGGATTACAAGGCCACCGGCTCCGTCTGCGGCTACAAGCTGCCCGAGGGCCTGCTG
>CAUHBW010000322.1 GCA_959604115.1 uncultured Bilophila sp.
AAGTTCCTCCCCCCTCCTCACCCCCACACGACTCCGGCGATCAGCAGCGCGCCGTTGATCAGATAGAGCTTGCGGACAAGATGGCCGTGCCGGTCGAGTTCGAGCCACTCCACGGCCTCGCGGATCAGACGGCAGGCCCTCCAGTAGAGGGGAAACGTCAACAGCCCGAGAAACACGGGCCACCCGGCAAGCCCGCAGGCCCAGAGATTCACCATCAGAACCCAGACGGCGGGCCACCAGAGCCGGAACACCAGCTCGGCCTTGGACTTGCCGAGGATGTTCGCCAGCGTCCGCTTTCCGGCGGCAAGGTCCGTCTCGATCTCCGGCAGACTCTGGTAATAGAGAATCCCCGCCACCATCAGCCCCACGGGCAGCGCGAGGGCCAGAGCCTGCGGAGAAAAGCCGTTCGCCATCACCGCATAGGAACCCTCCACCATGATGAAGCCCATGTTCAGACAGACGAACAGCTCGCCGTAGCCGCGACAGCCGTAGCGGATGGGCGGCGCCACATAAAAGACCGCCGAAAGCACCGCGAACACGACCGGCCCCCACAGCCACTCCTGCCCGCTGCAACTGATGAGCCGCCAACCGATCAGGACGGTGGCGAGCAGCAGGCCGAGAATGGTCAGCGAAATCTGGCGCGGGCTGATCCAGCCGTTCTGGATGACGTGCGTGCCGCCGATGGTTTCCTCGGTGTCCACGCCTTCGATGTAGTCGAAAAGATCGTTGGCGATGTTCGCGACCGTGTGCAGGCAGAAGCACCCCACCATCACCAACGCGAAGAGGCCCCAGGGCCAGTGCCCCAGTTCGCGGGCCGCCAGCGCGCCCCCCAGCCCCACGGGAATGAGATCCACGATGAAAAACGGCGGACGCAGCGCCTGCCACCACGCCCGGACGAACTGGCGCGGGGTCAGCGCGGGCGCGCCGGGACGTTTCGGGGCCAGCGCCCGACTCAGCTTGCTTTGCATGAAACCCTCCACAACGGACGCCGCGCGGGACGCCCCGAAATCGCGCCTTTTCCGGCGCGGTCATGGGGTTGTACACCGGGAACGCCCCCGGTTCAATGCGAAGCCGCGCCCGGAAAGGAACCGCGGAAACCCGACCGCGCCCTTGACAGCCCCCCTTCCCTGCCGTAAAGATAGGCAGCTTTTTATCAAGCACACTCTGGCAGCGGCCTGGGGTGCTCGTCCAGCCCCGCGGCGTGGGTCCGCGGAACGCAGACGGGTAGAAGGGTCAGGGCCGGGGTGGAAGCAAACCCCCATGTCGAAGGAGACATACTCATGGCATACGTTAGCATGAAGCAGATGCTGGAAACCGGCGTGCATTTCGGTCACCAGACCCGTCGTTGGAACCCCAAGATGCGTCCGTTCATTTTCGGCGCCCGCAACGGGATCCATATCATCGACCTCCAGCAGACTGTGAAGCTGTATCGCACCGCCCACGACAAGATCGTGGAAACCGTCGCCAACGGCGGCCGCGTGCTGTTCATCGGCACCAAGCGCCAGGCTCAGGAAGCCGTCGCCGCCGAAGCCGGCCGCGCCGGTCAGTTCCACGTGACCAACCGCTGGATGGGCGGCACCCTCACCAACTTCGCCACCATCCAGAAGAGCATCGAACGTCTGAAGAAGCTCGAAGCCATGTTCGAAGACGGCTCCGTCAACCGCTACCAGAAGAAGGAAATCCTGACCCTGCAGCGCGAAATGGCCAAGCTCGAACTGACCCTCGGCGGCATCAAGAACATGGATCGCCTGCCGCAGCTCGCCTTCATCATCGACCCCAACCGTGAAGAAATCGCCGTCAAGGAATGCCGCAAGCTCGGCATCCCGATCGTGGCCGTCACCGACACCAACTGCGATCCCGACGTCATCGACTACATCATCCCCGGCAACGACGACGCCATCCGCGCCATCAAGCTTTTCGTCACCGCCATGGCCGAAGCCTGCCTCGAAGGCGACGCCATGCGCAAGGACTCCAAGACCAAGGACGCCGAGGAAGAACTGAAGAAGGCTGCCGCCGCCGAAGCCAAGGCCGAAGAAGCCCCCGCTGTCGAAGCCGCCGCCGAATAACCAACGTTTCCGGAGATTTTCATGAGCATCACCGCTTCTATGGTTAAAGACCTGCGCGAAAAGACCGCCGCGGGCATGATGGACTGCAAGAAAGCCCTTACGGAATGCGACGGCGACATGGAAAAGGCCGTCGACTGGCTCCGCCAGAAGGGTCTCTCCAAGGCCGCCAAGAAGGCCGGCCGCGCCACTTCCGAAGGCCTCGTGGGCTTTGAGCTCGCCGCCGACGGCAAGCTCGGCGTGGCCGTCGAAGTCAAGTGCGAAACCGACTTCGTGGCTCGCGGCGACAAGTTCCAGGGCTTCGTGAAAGACATGGTGGCTCAGGTCGCCAAGGGCGCCTACGCCGATTCCGAAGCGCTGCTCGCCGCCCCCTTCGTGGCCGACGCCTCCGTCACCGTGAAGGAAGCCCTTGACGGCGTCATCGCCACCACCGGCGAAAACATGGGCCTCGGCAAATTCGCCAAGCTGGAACTCGCCGCCGGCAAGTCCGGCCTCATCGGCGGCTACCTGCACTCCAACGGCAAGCTCGCCGTCCTCGTGGAAATGCAGACCGCCAATGACGAAGCCGCCGCTTCCGAAGCCTTCCACGAACTGGCGAAGAACGTGGCCATGCAGATCGCCGCGGCTTCCCCGCTCGCCGTTTCCTCCGAAGGGCTGGCCCCCGAGCTCGTCGAGCGCGAACGCGAAGTCTACCGCCAGAAGGCCCGCGAAGAAGGCAAGCCCGAACAGATCATCGAAAAGATCGCCGAAGGCGCCGTGAAGAAGTACTGCAAGGAAGTGTGCCTGCTCGACCAGCTGTACATCCGCGACGACAAGATGAGCATCGCCGATCTCATCAAGGGCGTCTCCAAGACCATCGGTCAGCCGGTTGAAGTAATCCGCTTCGTGCGGATCCAGCTCGGCGCCGAATAGTTTACGCCACTGACTGCAAGAGGGGGGCTCCGCCCCCCTTTTTTGTAGTCGCAACAGAGGAACCGATCGTGAGTCTCTTTTCCGGCGCGCACGTGCTCATTACGGGTGGGTTGGGGTTCATCGGCTCCAATCTCGGCATCCGCCTTCTCGAAGAGGGCGCGCATGTCACCCTCGTCGACAGCCTCATTCCCGAATACGGCGGCAACCTGACCAACATCCGGGGCTACGAATCCCGGTTCCGGGTCAACATCTCCGACGTTCGCGATCCCTACAGCATGAAAACGCTGGTGCGGGGACAGGACTTTCTGTTCAACCTCGCCGGGCAGACCAGCCACATGGACTCGATGGCCGATCCCTACACGGATCTGGACATCAACTGCAAGGCGCAGCTCTCCATCCTCGAAGCCTGCCGCAACGCCAACCCCGGCATCCGCATCGTCTTCGCCGGAACCCGGCAGATTTACGGCAAGCCCGACTATCTGCCCGTGGACGAAAACCACCCGGTCCGCCCCGTGGACGTCAACGGCATCAACAAGATGGCGGGCGAGTGGTACCACATCCTCTACAACAACGTGTACGGCATCCGCGCCTGCTCGCTCCGGCTCACCAACACTATTGGCCCGCGCATGCGCATCAAGGACGCCCGTCAGACCTTCCTCGGCGTCTGGATCCGCCAGATCCTGACCGGCAAGCCCTTCGAGGTCTGGGGCGGCGAACAGCTCCGCGACTTCACCTACGTCGACGACTGCGTGGACGCCATGATGCGCGCCGCGCTGCACGACGACGCCTTCGGGCAGATTTTCAACATCGGCGGCGGCAAGCGCATCTCCCTCGGGGAACTTGCCCGGCTGCTCGTGGACACGGCGGGCGAAGGGGACTACATCGTCAAGGAGTACCCCGCCGACCGCAAAAAGATCGACATCGGCGACTACTATGCCGACGACGCCCGGCTGCGCTCCCTGCTCGGCTGGGAGCCCCGGATCGAACTTCCCGAAGGGCTCCGGCGCATCGTCGACTACTACCGCACGCGGCTTCAGGACTATCTTTAGAGGACATTATGGACGCACCCTTCATTCCTCAGGCGAATCCCGGCGCGTCGTTCCGGAACCAGCGCGAAGCCCTGCTCGGGGCCGCCATGGAAACGCTGGACGGCGGCTGGTACATCAACGGCGAACAGGTCCGGCAGTTCGAGGAACGCTTCGCCGCGTTCTGCGCCGCGAAGCACGCCGTCGGCGTGGGCAACGGCACGGACGCCATCGAGCTGGCCCTCCGCGGACTCGGCGTCGGCAAGGGCGACCTCGTGTTCACGGTATCGCATACCGCCGTGGCGACGGTCGCCGCCGTGGAATGCGCGGGCGCGACCCCCGTGCTCGTGGACGTCGATCCCGCCACCTGCACCATGTCTCCGGAAAGCCTCGCCAAGACGCTTGAGGCCGCCCGCGCGGGCCGTTATCCGGGCA